>NZ_JBFSUR010000006.1:0-207243 GCF_041467535.1 Vibrio sp. 10N.247.311.47 | reverse complement strand
CTAAGCTAATGACTAGCTGCTCGGGTAATATCGCCCGACACCGTTTCATCAGGCCAGTACTTTTCGCCATTTTTTGGAGGGTGTCAGCATTAAAGAATTGCTTAAATTGCTTCTGTAAGGAGATAATCGTCATCGGCTTCACTATTGATGTAGGTAGTTTGTTTGGCGACGATTATCTGATCATAAATGAAGCCTTTTTTCTATCTAAATAAACAAGTTAGCTCTTAAGATCCTGTCTATGACAGAGTTTAAGGAAGGCATTCTTCCACAAAGTATCCAGCAACCCATCGCATTGGTATTGGACGAATACGACGCGGGTCGACCTGATGTGATGTTTGTGATTCAGCAACTCTTAGAGCAAGACGGCAAATACACTTCTCTCGAGCAAAACCGCGTGATCACTCCCCACCCTTCTTTCCGCCTGTTTGCTACGTGCAACACGCTTGGCTTGGGTAATTTTTCAGGTTTGTATTCGGGTACTCAAGTGCTTAACCACAGTCAGTTAGATAGATGGAACATCATCGCTACGCTCAACTATTTAGACCCACAACATGAAACCAAGATAGTGTTGTCAAAGCGCCCGGAGCTAAACGATGAAAGCGGTCAACAATTAGTAGAGAAAATGATCGCCACCGCTGGTTTAACGCGTAACGGGTTTCGGGCTGGCGACCTTTCAACGGTGATGTCTCCGCGTACAGTGCTCACTTGGGCTGAAAACATCCAAATATTCGACGATGTAGCGACGGCATTTAGGCTTTCATTCTTAAATCGCTGCGAAGACGAAGAGAAAGAACTGGTTAGCGAATACTATTTCCGTTGCTTTGGTGAAGCCTTGGAAGCGCATACTCAAAATTATTCGCACTCGGAGTCGTAAACCATGGCCAATATTTCTTCTCAGCAGAAAAAGATCCTCGATATTGGTGTGTCTGTCGCCAGAGCAATCAGTGGTGAACTCGATCTGAACTATCGGGGAGAACGACTCTATAAAGGCAATAAGCCCTGTTATTACCAGTCTGCCCACACCAACGATCTCACCTTTGTATCTCGCCACGAGCTGAAAAACAGTAAGCTTTCGATGCAAGGCAAGATCGATTCATCGGCATTACGACTCTTGCTTTCAGATGCTGATCTTCACTACTCATTGCGACCGAAAAACGAGGTCGAACGTCTGTTATATGACTTCTGCGAGCAGGTGCGAATTGAATCGCAAGTTCCATCTTATCTAAAAGGCGTTACCACCAGCATTCAGTTCAACTTTGCGTATTGGAGCGACCAATATCATCAGAATGGCTTCACCGAATCACGAATAGGCATGTTGCTGTTTACTCTGATGCAAGTCATCCACACCCGCTTAACCGGTGTTCCGGTTTCGGAACCCATTGCTGAGACCATTGAATCGACTCGCGCCGGCATCGTGCCTACCTTCGGTCACAGCTTTAAACGCTTAAAGCAACATAGAACAGACCAAGAACAGTTTGCACACAGTGCCAATGAGCTTGCAGCCCTTGCACAAGAGTTAATCATCCAAGAACAGGAAAGTGATAACTCACCCACACCAACCGTTGAAGAAGACATCAAGATCCTTGCACAGCTTGCCTTGATTGTTGATGGTGACATTCAAGATCAAGACGTCGATACCGACATCACAGGCAGTAGCAAGGTATTCGAGTTGTCGGGCGCCAATTATCAGGTCTTTAATTCAGAATTTGATCAAGTCATCGCCGCAGACAAACTCGTCAGGCGTACCCTATTACTCGAACTGAGACAAAAGCTAACCGATGACATCATGGCGAGACAAGTCAACACTCGCCGTTTAGCCGCTATGCTTACTAGCTTTGTTGCCACACCACAGAGGAACCGACGTCAGGACCATTTAGAAGAAGGCATTGTTAACGCCACCACCATCACCAAGCTCGCCACATCGCCATTGGATAGCACTGTCTTTTATCAACCTGACATCGGTACATCTCATCAATGTGCCACCACATTTTTGATGGACTGCTCTGGCTCAATGCAAAAGCACAGTCACAAGCTAAGCCTACTGATTGATACAATTCTCAAATCCGTTGGACTGGCCAACATCCCTTTCGAGATTATTGGCTTTACGACCAATAACTGGAACGGTGGCAAGGTCTATCGGCAGTGGCTTAAACAAGGCCAACCAAAGCACCCGGGCCGCTTAAACGAAGTTCGGCACATCGTGTTTAAGGATTTTGATACCCATTGGAGACGTTCTCGACTTGGCATTGCGAGTCTTCGTAAAGCCGACATCTTTAAAGAAGGGATTGATGGCGAAGCGGTTCAGTTCGCGAGTCATCGATTGCAGCAGCACACCGCCCAGCGAAAGGTTTTGATTGTGTTCTCAGACGGCTGCCCGATGGATACCGCTACCAGTACCGCCAACGATCAGTTCTATTTAGATAACCATCTCAAACAGGTGATTGAACGTGAGTCGACCAAAAACGGTATTGAGCTTCATGGTGTGGGAATGGGAGTGGATTTGAGCCCGTACTATCGGAGCAACATCACGCTAGATGTACAAGAGAGCTGCTTGTTTGGGCTATCTAGGAGCATATTTGAGATGCTAAAGCGTGTTTAAACAGGGAAGCTTAGGCTAGCGAATCACTAGCCTCCTTTGTCGAGAATGGTTTTACGAGGAGCCAAACAACGACCATGCAGAGGCAGCCATCAAATATCCGCCTATCAGCATTAACACCGTAAACACCAGCTTTCTGAGTTGATCATTAGACAACGGCGGTGGGAAACGCCGAGCAAACATTGTGACAAGCGCCACCAGAGGAACAGCAATAGCGGATAACCACAATATGCTCTGTTCCATGTCGCCCGCCGCATAGACATTGACCGTACGGGACATCGACGTACAAGCGAAAACCATCAGCAGTGTGCTTCGCACCAGATCGAGCGAAAAAGGTTGCCGATAGAGATGATAAACAATCGGTGGACCTGCCATCCCAAATAATCCCCCCGCTAACCCAGAGCTAAATCCTGAGACAAGGAAAGATACGGTTGTCGAACGGACCGTTCTAGTTTTAGGTTTAAACATAAAGCTCAAACCAGCGAACAACACCATGGCACCCAATAGCCCTCGTAGGATTTGGGTTGCCGACTCGCTCAACGCGTCCAGCAAGTACACGCCCATCGATACGCCGGGAATAATACCGATGACTAACACCACCAGAATCTTGAGTTCCCCAAGCAGTGGCTTACCCATCAACGCCACCAAGCAATTGAACAAGGTCACAATACTGACCACAGCGGCTATAACGGGTAGGGATACCAAATTAAGGCTGACCGTTAGCCCAATCACAATGATACCGAGACCAAATCCAGTGACAGTTTGGAAATAAGTACCTACCGCAATGGTGGCAAGAATGGCGAGTAAAACAGGTAACTCCATTAGCTATCCTAATTAGGTTATTTGGGGGTAAATATGAGTGCAAGATTCCGCATTAGTTTAAGCAACGAGTGTTAATACCGGAATTCAAACTCCGACTCTTCTCTTTCTTCAACATCAGCTTCAGAGTCAGCCTTAGAGTCAGATGCTTTCCCTTGCTGCGCTTGTACCGCGGTAACGGCAATGACATTAAAGATATCTTCGGCACTACAGCCTCTGGACAAGTCATTCGCTGGTTGATTCAGCCCTTGCAGCAACGGGCCAATCGCAACAGCCCCACCTAGCCTTTCCGCAAGCTTATAACCGATATTACCGGCTTCTAAGTTAGGAAATATCAACACGTTAGATTGACCTTTGACCTCTGAATCAGGCAACTTTTTCGCCGCTATTTCAGTGACAATCGCCGCATCGAGTTGAACGTCCTGATCGACGGCGATTCCGGGACAACGTTGTTTCACGAGTTGAGCAGCATTACGAACCTTATCGACCGATTCGTGTTTGGCACTCCCGTTGGTCGAAAACGACAGCATCGCTACTTTAGGCTCTTCCATCAGTAGCGTTTGAGCACTGTTTGATGCGGCCACGGCAATCGATGCCAGCTCGGTTTCAGTGGGGTTAATCACCAAACCACAATCGCTGAAAATCATACCGCCTTTAAGATTATGGAAAGGCTCACACAGCATCATCAAGAAGAAACTCGACACCAATTCGCTGTCCGGTGCAGGGCCGATAATCTGCAGCGCAGCTCGCACCACATCAGACGTGGTATAAACCGCGCCATTAACTGTGCCGTCTACCAGTCCTTCCCTTACCATCAAATTGGCAAAAACAAGTGGATCTTGAACCAGCTCTAGGGCGTCATCATAAGTCATGCCTTTAGCTTTCCTTAATGTATACAGCCGCTCAGCGAGCACTTCTTTGAGTGACGACGCCTGTGGAGAAACAATATGAATGCCAGCGAGGTTAATGTGGTGAAGTTCTGCAGCAGCGATGATCGCCGATTCATCGCCCACAAGTGTGATGTGAGCGAGCTGTTTGTCGATTGCTATTCTTGCAGCAGCTAGCACTCGCGGGTCCTCCGCTTCACTCAAAACAACGCGCTTACGATCTAAATGAGCTTTATCAATAATCCGTTCAATCGCATTCATCTTTAAATCCCATTTATTGAGATTAATTGTTCCATAATTTATATTTATATTATTGGAATAACAAAAAAGGTCAAATTTTATTCAGATAATTGAAGAATAATGATTTGGTATGTACACTCTTAGGCATAGACATATCGCAAGGATGAATCACTGTATGCAAACAGAAACACCGCAAGTTCAAGGGGATACACCGACCCTCCGACTTTTTGCACTATTAGAGGTGATAGCGCAAAAAGACGAGTTTATTTCTCTGCAAGGTTTAGTCGAAGAGACCGGATTGCCAAAACCCACGCTGCACCGAATGCTTCAACAGTTAGAAGCGGCGGGCATCATTCAAAGAGATGGCGACGAAAAGCACTACAGCTCAGGTATTCGACTCAGAAAACTTGCCGAAAACCTACTTTTGAATAGCACCATGCACAGCGCGCGACGCACTATCCTTGAGAACCTGAGAGCAGAAGTCGGTGAGAGTTGTAACCTGACCGCTCTTTCAAGTGGCGAAATCATCTATCTCGATCGTGCCGAAACTGAAGCCCCCCTTCGCTTTCACCTGCACCCCGGCTCTCGCGTTCCCGTGCACTGCTCGGCTACCGGCAAACTGTTTTTAGCACACATGTCTAAGTCGCAGCGCAGACGATTAATTGAAAACGTGCCGCTGACTCAATACACCGTGAACACGATTACCGACTATTCGACTCTAGAGAAAGACATCGAAGAAGCGAAAATCCAAGGTTTTGCTATTGATGATGAAGAGTTTTTGCCAGGCTTAGTCTGTATCGCTGTGCTGATACCCTCACCAACAGGTCAATCAAACCTAGGCCTAGCGATACAAGCACCTGTGATTCGAGTGAAACCGGACGAAGCAATAAAATTCTTGCCCGCACTTCAAAAAGCAGCAAAAGCATTAGCGAAGATAGAAGCAGACAACTGGGCGCAAGAATAACCTTGGCAGGCTAAAGCGAATCATCAGCACTGCATAGACATCAACTCAATAACAGCACCAACACGTGTTAAGTAATCATCAAGAAGGAATCACATGCTAGAAATTAATAACCAGCGCTTACTCTCTTTTATGGTGACAGAAGCGAATAACGCGGTTGCCGTGACCAATCCAGCAACGGGTGAACTCATCGGGCACGCACCGGTATCATCAAAAACAGAGTTAGCGAGCGCGATTGAACGAGCTCATTTAGCACAGAAAGAGTGGGCAAAAATTCCTGCTAAATCTCGTGCTGCACTGCTTCATCGCTGGCACCAGTTGATCCTTGAAAACAAAGATGACCTTGCTCGAATCATGACAATGGAACAGGGTAAGCCGTTAGCCGAAGCGACAGGTGAAGTGGTGTATGGCGCGAGCTTCATTGAATGGTTTGCAGAAGAAGCGAAGCGCACTTATGGTGATTCCATTCCTAGCACAGTCGCTGGCAAACGCTTGGTGACCATCAAGCAGCCTATTGGTGTCGCATGTGCGATTACGCCATGGAACTTCCCGATTGCAATGATCACTCGTAAAGCGGCTCCTGCCTTAGCAGCGGGTTGTAGCTTTGTCGTGAAACCTTCAGATGAGACACCGCTTTCTGCGTTTGCTGTGGTTGAACTGGCTTATCAAGCGGGTATCCCTAAGGATCTACTTCAAGTCGTTCTTGGTGAAAGCCCTGAACAAGTGGGCAACCTATTCACTTCGCATCCGTTGATCAAAAAAATCTCTTTCACTGGGTCGACCCGTGTGGGCAGCATTTTGATGGCTCAAGCTGCAAAAGGCATCAAACGCACCTCTATGGAGCTTGGTGGCAATGCACCTTTTATTGTGTTTGACGATGCTGACATCGACGCGGCCGTTCAAGGCGCAATGGCGTCGAAGTTCCGTAATGCAGGTCAAACATGTGTCTGTGCAAACCGATTCTACGTTCACAGTAAAGTGTACGATGAGTTTGTGGCTAAATTCGATCAAGCGGTTCAGCAGCTTAAGATTGGTAACGGTTTAGATGAGGGTGTCACGATTGGACCTGTTGTCAGCCTGAATGCGAAGAACAACATCCAAGCTTTGATAAACCGAGCGATTGAACAAGGTGCTGCGCCTGTCACGCCAACTCAGGAGCTTAATGGGCTTTTCATTCAGCCTGTTGTTCTTAAAGATGTAAAACACAGCATGGACATCGTTCAACAAGAGATCTTTGGCCCAGTCGCGCCTGTGATGAAATTCGACACGGACGAAGAGCTTATCGAGATGGCCAACGATACCATTTATGGATTAGCGTCGTACTTCTACAGTCAGAACATTCATCGAGTATGGAACATCGCAGAGGCACTTGAGTACGGTATGGTGGGTATTAATGATGGCCTGATCTCAACCGAAGTCGCGCCTTTCGGTGGCGTGAAACAATCAGGTATTGGCCGTGAAGGTGCGAAAGAAGGCATCGATGAGTACATGGACATTAAGTATCTTTGCTTTGGCGGAAAATAAGGTTGGTAGTAACTAAGTTCTGGCAGTGATTAGGGCTCGGAAATAATTAAGTCTTAGTGATCACTAACCTGACCTACTTTCCACCTTTCCCTTCACAAAAATGAATCAAAAAAAAGCCGCGCTATAAAAGCGCGGCACCTTGGGCTCGGTTAAAGGGGGGTTTCTTTTTTTAGTATTTTACATTCTCTATTTTTGTTATTCGGTTGCTTCGCTATTCCTGTGCTTTCAGTTTTAGACGCATCGCGTGCAGTACTGGCTCGGTGTAACCGCTCGGCTGAGCACAGCCTTCGAATACCAACTGACACGCCGCTGAAAATGCAATGCTGTTTTCAAAGTCAGGCGCCATGTTACGGTAGCTCTGGTCGCCAGCGTTTTGCTCATCCACCACTGCGGCCATGCGCTTCATGGTTTTCATTACCTGAGCTTCCTCGCAAATGCCGTGACGTAACCAGTTCGCAATATGTTGGCTTGAAATACGCAGCGTCGCTCGGTCTTCCATCAAGCCGACATCGTTAATATCAGGTACCTTCGAACAACCAACGCCTTGATCAATCCAACGAACCACGTACCCCAGAATACCTTGTGTGTTGTTATCCAGCTCACTTTGAATATCTTGCGCAGTCAGCTTTTGGTTGCCCAGTAGCGGGATAGTAAGAATATCATCAACATTGGCTCTCACTCGCTCACGAAGCTCTTTCTGACGGCTTGGTACACTCACCTTGTGATAGTGCAGCGCGTGCAAAGTCGCGGCGGTTGGAGAAGGAACCCAAGCAGTATTGGCACCCGCTTGTGGATGTCCGATTTTCGCGTCCATCATCTTCGCCATATTATCCGGCTCTGGCCACATACCTTTACCAATCTGGGCTTTACCTTGCAGGCCACAAGCTAAGCCAAGATCAACGTTTTGATCTTCGTATGCGCCAATCCAAGTCATGGTTTTCAGCTGTGTTTTAGGAGCAAAAGGCCCCGCTTCCATACTGGTGTGAATCTCATCACCCGTTCGGTCTAAGAAACCTGTGTTGATAAACACAACACGATCTTTAGCTGCACGAATACATTCTTTAAGGTTAACCGAAGTACGACGCTCTTCGTCCATGATGCCGACTTTTATCGTGAATCGATCTAGCCCTAATGCATCTTCAATACGGCCAAACAATTCATTAGTAAAGGCGACTTCTTCAGGGCCATGCATCTTAGGTTTTACGATGTTGATACTGTTCGCAGTCGAGTTTTGGTACGCGCTGTTGCCTTTTAAATCATGCATCGCAATTAACGAAGTGATCATGCCATCCATAATGCCTTCAGGCACTTCATTACCTTCGGCATCAATAATCGCAGGGTTAGTCATCAAGTGGCCGACATTACGGATGAACAACATGCTGCGGCCTTTTAGTGAAATCTCACCACCCGTCACGCTGGTGTATTGGCGATCGGGATTAAGGTTACGAACAATAGTTTTGCCGTTTTTCTCTAGTGATTCTTGCAGATCACCTTTCATCAAGCCTAACCAGTTACGGTAAGCCAATGCTTTGTCTTCACCATCAACTGCAGCAACCGAGTCTTCGCAATCCATAATGGTTGTTAGGGCAGCTTCGACCAACACATCTTTAATACCCGCCACATCAACGCTACCAATCGGTGCGCTTGGGTCAATTTGAATTTCGATGTGCAGATTATTGTGTTTAAGAAGAATGCACGAAGGGGAACTTGCGTCACCTTGATAGCCAATGAACTGGTCGCTATCAATGAGAGTGACTTCTTCGCCGTTATCGAGTGTCGCTATGAGCTTATTGCCGATGCTAGCGTTACTGATGCTGTATTTGGTCACGTCTTTATGAGAGACACCGTTTAATGGCGCTGCATCATCAAGGAACTCACGAGCATAAGTCACTACTTTAGCGCCACGAGCAGGGTTAAAGCTTCCACCCTTTTCCGCGCCATCACTTTCACTGATCACGTCCGTTCCGTAGAGCGCATCATATAGACTGCCCCAACGCGCATTGGCTGCGTTAAGTGCAAAGCGTGCGTTCATGATTGGCACCACAAGCTGCGGCCCTGCTTGTGTTGCGATCTCAGGTTCTACGCTGGCTGTCGTCACTTGAAAGTCATCGCCTTCAGGAACCAAATAACCGATCTGCTGTAAGAACTGTTTGTACTCTACAGGATCTAGCGTTTGCCCGGCACGCTCTTGGTGCCAAACGTCAATTTGATGTTGAAGATCTTCACGCTTGATAAGCAATGCGCGATTTTTTGGCGCCAAATCTTCAAGAATGGTTGCAAATGATTGCCAAAAGTCTTCAGCGACAATGCCTGTTCCAGGAATCACCTGCTCATTAATTAATTGGTAGAGGGTGCTATCAATGTTCAAGCTTCCCTGTTGAATACGACTGCTCATAAAATCTCTCTCAAACTAATTTATGGCTACTCAATAAATTTTCGTGACTAGCTCAAATTTACTTTACTGACTTAAACTTACTTAACGGACATGAATTTAGCTAATTTATGCCGGTTATATTGGATATTCATATAAAAAATACCCTAAAAACTGTGTTATTCCGTTACTCCACTCTCGATTTCGTTAGCGACACTTTTAATCAAACGACGCATCCACTGGTGGTCTGGATTGGTTTGTAACAATGGACTCCACGCCATCTTCACCTCAAAGGGTTCAATCGCAAATGGCGCAGGCTTGATCAACAATCTAGGGTTATTGCGCTGCAGTTGAGCGGCTTTGGTAGGAATAGTCAGGATCAGGTTCTTCTGTTGTGCGAAGAGAATCGCCGACAAGTAGTGTCGCGTAAACACCGTGATGTTACGGGTTTTACCAATGCGCATTAGTGCTTCATCTATCCAACCAAGCTTTTGTGCTTCGCTTGGGTTTATCCCGACTCCCGTTCCCATACCAGTCTTACTTACCCAAATATGTTGCGCCTTTAAATAAGACAAAATATCGAAATTGTCGGCTATCGGGTTGTCACAACTAAATAGACAAGAAAACCCGTCGTGCCAAAGGCTCATCTGGTGAAACGACTGAGGAATATCGTCAAATCGGTTGATAATTATATCAACGGTACCTTGCTCTACATCCTGATAGCTCACATCACTTGGCGTCATTATATCCAGTCGTATTTTCGGTGCTATCTCGCTCAGTTTTTTTAATAGCGGCTGAATAATGGTCGACTCTGCATAGTCACTCGCCATGATACGAAACACGCGTTCACTGTCTTCTGCATTAAACTCTGTGGTCGGCTGCAGTGTCTTCTCTACATTCGCCAAGATGTTTCGAATCAGTGGCTGCAACTTGTGCGCGCGTTCGGTCGGTATCATCCCTTCACTTGTTCTCACTAATAGCGGGTCTTCAAACAGATCACGCAATCGGCGAAGGCCATTACTCATGGCTGGTTGAGTAATACCCAATTGATTTGCTGCTCGTGTAACGTTTCTTTCACGTAGCAACATGTCTAAATACACAAGCAAATTAAGGTCTATACGAGCAATATTCATAAGAAAAATACCGAATATAATAACTATAAATTAACAAAATTATCACATGCGTGGTTATTCTTTGTCCATAGCAAAGTTTTAATCCAAGCCAATTTGGCAACCATACCCCACGTGAAACTAAGGAATAGTTATGTCGCAAATTACACAAGATATCGAAATGATAGAAGTTGCAAAAAGCGCTGCAGGTGCTCCATGGGATGCAATCAATGCTGAATCTGCTGCTCGTATGCGAGCTCAAAACAAATTCAAAACAGGTCTAGATATCGCGCAATACACGGCAGATATCATGCGTGCGGATATGGAGGCTTACGATAAAGACAGTTCTCAATACACTCAGTCTTTAGGCTGCTGGCATGGTTTTATCGGCCAACAAAAGTTGATTTCTATTAAGAAGCACTTTGATGGCAAGACAGACCGACGCTACCTATACCTATCAGGCTGGATGGTTGCAGCACTTCGCTCAGACTTTGGTCCACTTCCAGACCAATCTATGCATGAGAAAACATCGGTTGCAGGCCTAGTAGAAGAACTATACACATTCCTGCGCCAAGCTGATGCACGTGAACTGGGTGGTTTATTCCGTGAGCTAGACGCTGCACGTGAAGCGGGCGACGTTAACCAACAAGACCTTATCCAAGACAAAATCGACAATCACGTAACACACGTGGTGCCAATCATCGCCGATATCGATGCAGGTTTTGGTAACGCAGAAGCGACCTACCTAATGGCTAAGCAGATGATTGAAGCAGGCGCATGTTGTCTACAAATTGAAAACCAAGTTGCCGATGAGAAGCAATGTGGTCACCAAGACGGCAAAGTAACGGTTCCACACGCTGACTTCCACGCAAAACTTCGCGCACTTCGTTACGCTTTCCTTGAACTAGGCATCGACAACGGCGTTATTGTTGCTCGTACCGATTCTCAAGGTGCTGGCCTAACAAAAGAAATCGCAGTAGTGAAAGAGCCGGGCGACCAAGGTGATATCTACAACTCATACCTAGATGTTGAAGAGATCGATGTTGCAGATATGGCAGAAGGCGACGTTTGCTTTAACCGTGACGGCAAGCTAGTTCGACCTAAGCGTCTACCTTCAGGCTTATACCAATTCCGCCAAGGTACTGGTGAAGACCGTTGTGTATTCGACTGTATTGAAGCAATCAACGCGGGTGCTGACCTACTATGGATTGAGACTGAGAAGCCACACATCGGTCAAATCAAAGAGATGATGGACGGCGTACGTGAAGTTCACCCTAATGCGAAGCTGGTTTACAACAACTCTCCATCATTCAACTGGACGCTAAACTTCCGCCAACAAGCATACGATGCGATGGTAGCAGAAGGTAAAGATGTTTCAGCTTACGACCGTGCAAGCCTAATGAGCGCGGAATACGATGAAACTGAACTGTCTGCAAGCGCTGACGAGAAGATCCGTACATTCCAAGCAGACGCATCACGTGAAGCGGGTATTTTCCACCACTTGATTACGCTACCGACTTACCACACTGCTGCGCTGTCTACTGACAACCTAGCGAAAGAGTACTTCGGCGACCAAGGCATGTTAGGTTACGTTGCGAATGTTCAGCGTAAAGAAATCCGCCAAGGCATCGCATGTGTTAAACACCAAAACATGTCTGGTTCTGACATGGGTGATGACCACAAAGAGTACTTTGCTGGTGAGAACGCACTAAAAGCTGCAGGTGAAGCGAATACATCGAACCAATTTGATTAATCGCTAACGCTAAAGCCTCCCCCGTCCTTCTCTCTTACTTAGGTAAGATCCGGGGGAAGGCTTTGAGATAAAGCTTGTACTGCCAGCTTTATCTCAAAGCCTCAGATTTGTGTTCCACACCACGGTTAACCGAACAACTTCTGTTTAAGCTAACTGTATACGTATTTGTTCAGATTCCTATTTGTTAAGATTCTTATTTTTTGAGAGTGCCTATGACTTCAATACCTACACACCTACAAGATGCAAAAACACTGTTATCAGAGAATGGTTTCGCGACGGGTGATACTTGGTATCACGGCACATCTTCCGCTTTATTGGCTTCTATTCAAGGCCAAGGTTTAAAACGTTCTGGAGACAAAGCGCTCAACGAAGCAGCTTCAAAAACTATGGCGACCATCGGCAACAACTACACCGAATCGGTTGAGCCAGTGTTTCTCACCCAGAGCAAAGAACTGGCATATTACTGGGCTCAACAAACCGTTCGTGAGCGAGGCGTTCGCTTCGAAGGTGAAGAACAGCCTATCGTATTAGCGGTAAACTTATCTGAAAAGCAACGTGCCAAAGTAAGACCGGACGTAGGAGCAATGAGTCTATTGATGATGAGTGTGGGCGAGCAATTCATGTCTCACCTCACTGAAATTTATCAAGCCAATAACATTGCAGGCCCCGACATCGAGCTTCGCACTGCTGATCGCATGGACTACCTCAATAAACTCGGTATGGCCTACATTGATGAAGACATCAGCCGTGCTTGTGTTCAGGAGTTAGCTGAGCCCGAGTTGGCCGACTGAAAACGTTCAACAAATCAGTCTTCTTAAAAACAAAAATGGCTCCCAATACGGAGCCATTTTTATTTGCTATAAGCCTATCTCACAAGATACAGACGCATCTAGATTATGAGCACAGAAGACCTTTCTGTGCAGGTTGCGTCATTTCGATGTCACCTTGTAGAGAACGGTAAACGATGGTGTTCCACACTTCACCATTATCCATTTCAAACTCAATAGCGTAATTCAAACCCGCGACAACCTGAGTTCGAACACTCAAGATCTGCTTGAGCTCAGCTGAAGTGTTCATTTGGCTAAGAACTGCGTTTAAAGCTTGCTTGGCTTCTGGTGTTATCTCACTTTTCGACCAACCACCCGTCAGGTTTTTAGTGCTGCAGATGGGGTTCGCATTCTCTTGCGGTTGAGTTGGTACTTCTGATTTCTGACTACACCCAGCTAACGCCACGACACTAAACAAGGTTGCTGTTCCAAGTAATGATGTTAATCGTACGTTCTTCATAAATTCTCTCTACCTCAATCATTTACGAGGGATTACTCGCAATAATGTTTCATATGCAGGCAAGCTTAAACCTCGAATGTCATCACTTCATCAGAGATTATGGTGTAACTACTCTATAAACACAGGAGATTGTCAGGAAAACAAGACGAGCACTGGAGCTCTGCTTTTATCCACCTGATATTTAAATCATTAAAATGAGTAGCGAGAGAATAAGCGAGTAATAATACAGACACAATTAATCAGATAATTACATACTTCACACCAAAAACATTCCTATCACGATTAATAAGATGAGCTCATCTTGATGTGGATTGTGATATTGGTTCAAAAAATAGATATTTGAAATTATTTTATAAATCCAAAAGTTTATGCTCGACTTAATCATGTCTAATTTTAAAACTGTGATCCAACCCTACAAGTTGTTGATAATAATGTATTTTGTTCATCTTTGAATTCATTCAAATATGGAAAATCTTTATTGTTGAGGGTGAGTGCAAGTAGTAAAATCTCGCCCGATTATGCAACTTACCTCTCACACCATGGACACAAGTAAAGTTACGATTGGCTCTCTCAAAGTAACGTAACTTCAAACACATACCTAAAATCAGTGTCCTATAGATAATGCAGATCAAATAAAAATAATTATATAAACCTAGGCTAGGTTAAACATGAAATTAACGTCGTCTTTAGGCTCACTGTTGGCTAGCAGTCTGTCTATCGAAATAAAACAGCGAGCGCTGATAGAGCTCGTCATCAACACTTATCAGCCACATGAGCGCACTGAGCTTTTTCAAAACGTGACTGAATATCGTAGAAGCCAGTTAGAATTGCTTTTCCCAGAGCATCAAAACAAAAGCTACTCTGTATTGTTTGAGGTGATGGACTACCGCGATCTGATTCTGCGCTATCCAAATACACTATCTGCAGAAATTGCTCTTCTAGAACAGGCTGTAGGGCAGTGCTATATGCATTGGCTAGATTTCTGGTGTGAGTGTGAAATTGCTGCGATCAAAGCAAAATCTCCATTAAATCCAAGCTCCATTTCTCATGTCGACCTCCCTATCAATGACAGTGCTTATTACGGTGCGATCATCGAACAGATAGAACATGAGCCACTTTTGGTACAAACACCGAGTCACCCACAAGGAATGCCAATCAGCGATGCCATTGCTTTAAGCAATCTCGAGGTGTTCATCAAGGGCGAGAAATGGTTTGAGATGCTGCCTTTATTACACCTTTCTCAGGCAGGTAAGCATTTTATTCTGCTCAAGCATCCAGTCGATGAAGCCTTTCCAACACTGGTTTCCTCTGCGCTGATTCAAGACTGGTCTAAGAATGACACTTGGCTAAGTTACGCACCGCCGTTCAGCAATGAGCAATGGCAATACTGTTTACCCAATTACGGCTACGATGAACTCGCAGGGTTACAACTTTTCACACCGCCTACACTGTCAAAATGTTACTCTCTCCCAGAATTTGACCAACAATTCCAGTTACAATTGTCCGACAAAGATGCCCTGTGTGAGGTGTTACGTCTGACAGTCAGTGGCAATACCCAACAAAAGCTCTATTTCCTCTACCTTTCTCAAAAAGAGCTGATGAGTGTGTTACACCAAATAGGCTATAAGATTGGCTTCACTATTATCGAGCAACCTTTCATGCTTCAGTTTTATCAAACCATTGATTCCAATGCATACTTCCATTCTGGATATTGCGAATTAAATGACGATGGCACGACAATTTATCGTGGATTCTGGAATTTTGAGATGATGGTAAAAGCGTTCAATAATGTCGCTTTTCGAAGCTACAAACGCGCAGTGCGAGAAAGCAGAAAGTCATTAGAAAAGTCGCGCTCGGCAGGAAAAACTAGCTCGGTGAAAAAGGATGAACATGTTTGATTTCGGCCTAGAGGCGATCATCTATGCAAAAGCAATCACACTGCTTGCAACCGTGGCTGTGGTTGTCATGTGGTTGTTCTATTACTGCTATCGCCTGAAACAGAAGAACGAAGTGATCGCAGGGACACACCATGCCCCTTACATCGCGTATTCGATCTGCATTGTTGCGTGGATCAGCAGTAACGCTTATTTCCATACCGACTTATTACCGGAACTTGGGGCCTCGGCCGCCGTGTTCGCCGCAAAGTTTGCCAACCTCGCCTCGTTCTTTGCGTTTGCCTTTGCCTATTACTTCTCGTGCAAACTCGCCGCTGAACAACGTAATGGTAAGGTTCATGTGTGGCAGCAAGCCATTTTCGTCACCCTGACCGTCTACTCCTTCTTTATCAATTTAAGTCCGGGGTTAACCGTTGAACACGTCACCATTGCAGGCCCAAGCCAGTTCGTGATTGAGTTTGGCCCGCATACGCCGTACTTCTTTATTGGGATGATTAGCTTTGTAGTGCTAACACTACTCAACCTGGTGGCCATGCGCGCCAACAGCAGCAAGCTAACTTTAGCCAAATCCAACTATATGATCGCCGGCATTTTAGTCTTCATGCTGTCTACTGCGACGATCCACCTAGGCATGACCTACTTCTTGCGTGATTTCTCGCTCACTTGGCTGCCACCAGCTTTGTCGATAAGTGAAATGTTGTTCGTTGGCTATGCCCTGCTGACCTCGCGCTTCTACAGCGTGAAATACCTGGCGTACATGAGCCTAAATGCGATGTTGGTTTGTGCTATTTTGGTGATCCCTTTTGGCGCGATATTTATCCCGCTGACAGACGACAGTCAATGGCTTGTTGCTATCCCAATCTGCGCGATTATCGGCATCACGTGGCATGTTCTCTACAAGCGCGTAAGCCACTACGCCTCGTTCTTTGTCTACGGAAACAAGAAAACGCCAGTACAACAGATCCTCGCGCTAGAAGAGGATTTCAAGCTATCAATTGATGATGCAATGCGTCGTTTGGGTAGCCTACTGCAAATTCCAGAAGATAAGCTACGTCTAGTTAACAGCAACTATAACGAAACCTTCTACGAAGATTATCTGTCTACTAACAAGTCCGTTTTAGTGTTCGATGAGTTGTCTCAGGAGCTTGATTACACCGCACCAGCCAAGCGCTCAATCAAAGCCCTGTATGACAAGATGAGCTCCAACGATACCGCTTTGGTGATGCCTCTGTTTGGTCAGGGGAAATCGGTCACGCACTTGTTAGTATCGTCACACAAGAGCAACGATCAGATGTTCTCTAACGAAGAGATCTCTGCCCTGCAAACCTTGTTAACTCGAGTACAAAGCACTATCGAAGCCGATAGACGCATCCGCCAAAGCCGTGCCCTTGCTAACTCAATCGCTCATGAAATGCGTAACCCACTGGCTCAAGTGCAATTGCAATTTGAACTATTAAAACAGCACATTGATAATCAAGCCCCAGCTAAACAAATCCTAAAGGATATTGAGAATGGCCAAGCTGCGATTCAACGTGGGCGACAACTGATTGATATCATCCTGCGCGAAGTCAGTGACAGTACGCCTGAACACGGCCCTGTGGCCATGACCTCTATCCACAAAGCCGTAGATCAAGCCGTAAGCCACTATGGTTTTGAGAATGAAAAGATCATTGAACGCATTCGTTTACCACAACACGCTGATTTTGTAGCAAAGCTCAATGAAACCTTATTCAATTTCGTTATTTTCAACCTGATACGTAATGCAATCTATTACTTTGATTCTTATCCAGAAAGCCAAATTGAGATCAGCACCAACACAGGGCCTTACGAGAACGTTCTGATATTCCGAGATACCGGCCCTGGCATTGACGAAGCCATTGCACATAAGATCTTTGATGACTTCTTCTCTTACCAAAAAAGCGGTGGTAGCGGCCTAGGGCTTGGCTATTGCCAACGTGTGATGCGTTCATTTGGCGGCCGAGTTGAGTGCCACTCTAAACTTGGGGAGTTTACTGAGTTCCACCTGTACTTCCCGGTGGTACCCAATGCCCCCAAAGCAGACGCACTTCGTACGCCTTACTTCGATGATTGGAAAGGTAATCAAACCGCAACTGAAAACAAAACCAACGCTGAAGCTAAGCCAGATAACCAAGCAGAAACGCAAAGTTCAGAACCAACAAGTACGCTAACCCCAGAGAATCATTTGGCTCCAACCGTGCTTATCGTCGATGACAAAGAGGTACAACGCACGCTTGTTCAGATGTACCTGAGTCGACTTGGTGTAAATAGCTTGCAAGCCAAAAACGGTGAGAATGCCGTCGAGCTGTTCAAAACACACAAGGTCGATTTGATCTTAATGGACGTACAAATGCCGATAATGAATGGTTTTGACGCAAGCCAAATCATCAAGGCACGCTCACCTCAAACACCAATCATTGCTTTGTCTGGCGAATCAGGACAACACGAGTTAGATATGATCAGCAAACTGATGGATGGTCGCTTAGAGAAGCCAACCTCTTTGAAGGCACTGCAACGCGTGCTCGATAACTGGCTAGAGAAAGGCTGTGCCTCAAATGCTTCCAAAGAAACCGAAGATGAAGAGTAGATGCAGGAAAACACGAATCGCAATTTAGCCAGTTGATTACTGTTTGTCTCATTACATTGCTTTAATTATTCATCAAAAAGCCAGCCGAACAAGGCTGGCTCTATCAGAACTAAACGCTCTAATTAATCTAAAAGTGAACGAACATAATCAGCGATTTCTTGGTTTTGGCAATGCTCAAAGAAGCATTGTTGGAAACGTTCGCTGCCAACCGCTGTTTTCACTAGATCTTGGTCGATGGCTCTCAGAGAATCAATAAAGTTATCTTTTACCACCGCCGCTTTCACTTCATTCAAAATTGCTGCATTACGTTGCTGTGGTTCTGCACGCTCTAGTGGATACCCATTACCACGCTCGCCTGTGAACGCTTTTTCAAAGATATAACGAATGTTGAGTTCACCTGCCCAGCCAAAGCCTTTAGCAAAAGCGAGAGCGAGAGCATTACCGTTGTTAATTTGGTTAAACAAGAAAGCATCTGATGGCTCTAGGCAGTAACCACAAACCACCCCCGGATGCAGGTTCAGTGACATCAAAGCACCTTGGCCAGTGCCACATCCTGTCACAACAAAGTCAACAGCCTTTGAGTTAATCAGAATGCTCGCCATAATACCTAGATGAATATACGTTAAGTGGTGATCGTTCTCGTCTGTCATTCCTAGGTTGAAGACATCGTGACCAAAACCACCAGCAACTGACTCTAGTTCAGCTGATACCATAGCATTTTTGCCTGCTTGACTGTTTTCCATCATTAAAGCGATTTTCATTTATCTTCTCCTGCAAGATTGCTGCAAACTCAAAATTTAGAATAAAAAACTAATTAGCGTGCTAACCAACCACCGTCAACAGCAATGGTATAGCCATTAATGTAATCCGATGCTGATGATGCTAAGAACACACAAGGACCTGCGATATCTTGCGGTTTACCCCAACGTTCAGCCGGAATACGCTCAAGAATCGCTTGATTACGCTCAGCATCTTCACGCAGAGCTTGAGTATTGTTCGTTTCCATATAACCGGGGGCTATCGCATTCACGTTGATATTATCGCGCGCCCATTCGTTCGCCATCGCACGTGTCACGCCCATCACAGCACTTTTTGAAGCCGTATAGGAAGGAACTCGAATGCCACCTTGGAATGAGAGCATCGATGCAATGTTAATGATCTTTCCGCCAGTACCTTGAGCCTTAAATTGCTTTGCAACAGCCTGAGACATAAAGAACACCGTCTTGGTGTTCACGTTCATTACGTCATCCCAATCTTGCTCTGAGAACTCAATAGCATCTTGGCGGCGAATAATTCCTGCATTGTTCACGAGAATGTCGACTTGGCCAAACTCAGCCAAAGTGCGCTCTATAACCCCTGGAATGCACGCTTGCTCGAGAAGATCAGCACTCACGTTTAGGAACGAATGACCTGCTGCACTCATTTTCTCAATAGTCTCTTCAGGCTCTGTTCGGTTAACACCGACAACCTTACAACCGGCTTCCGCTAGGCCTAATGCAATACCTTGCCCAAGCCCCGTGTTACAGCCCGTCACTATCGCTACTTTACCTTCCAGACTGAATGACTCTAAGATCATGCTCGCTTCCTCAATTACATTGGATTCATTGCGTATCGTTATTACCAATAATTAAATCATACAATAAGATGTAAATACGAGAGCGACGTTGTAGAAGTTCGATCTTGCACCAAAATCAGTCGAACAAGTGAAACGGCACCACAAACTAAATGAATAGGGGAAAGTGATTTGAAGACGAGAAACCTATAACCCACTATGAACAATGAGTTCGAAGATCACCCAAACCAGATATTGTAGGGATTTGACAACAATTCATGATTTAAAAGAGTAAAAGGGTTATACATAATAATGTGTTATCTAAATTACTGAAATTATCATGACGCTCAAAGAGATCCTTAAAATTCCTAATGTCCGCTACTTCTTAATGTTTAGAAGCAGCTACTTTGCGCGTTTTTACTACCCTATATTCACCCTACTTTATTTAGATTACGGGTTAACCCTGTCTCAATTCGCGATGCTCAATGTAGTTTGGGCGGCCACCATTGTGCTTGCTGAAGTACCGTCGGGTGCATTCGCCGATACCTTAGGCCGCAAGAAACTGGTGGTGCTGTCTTCGATTGTGATGTTTGTTGAGATCGCCATGATAGCGCTCGTACCAACCGGAAACCCAGACTTGGTGTTCATTGTTTTTCTGATTAACCGGATTCTCAGTGGCTTAGCGATGGCACTGGCCAGCGGTGCTGACGAGGCATTGGCTTACGACACCTTAAAAGAACAAGGCAATGAAGAGTTGTGGCCTCGAGTGCTGCAAATCCAGCTTCGTGTCGCCTCAACGGTCGGTATCTTTGTCACACTAATTGGTGCGGCGATGTACGACGTGAATTTTATGACGAACATCTTTCATTTCCTTGGACTAGCCGAACCAGAAAGCACCAAAGATCTGATGCGTATTCCTGTGTTCGCCACCCTATTTGTAGCGATGATCGCTATCTATGCCGCGATTAATATGCGCGAAGAAAAGAAGGTGATGCCAAGCGACCAAACCAAATTGGCAACCACCATCTCAAGTCTTAAATTGACGATCGATGCAGGTAAATGGGTATTCGCTACGCCTTACGTGCTGTTCATCTTGCTCTACTACAGCCTATTCGAACACACCTCACGCATGTTCCTAACCATGAACAGCCAATACTATCTGGCCATTGATATTCCAATTATCTACTTTGGTTTTATTGGTGCGGGTATCAGCTTGCTTAAGATTATATTGGCAGGACAAAGCCGAAGATTAGCAGAGAGTATGGAGGCTAAAACCTTCATTGTGGTTATGGGATTGGCAAGCATGGCGACTTATTACTGGATCAGTTTAGGTTGGTCGATTTACGGAGTCATTCCGGCACTAGTATTAATCTTTATCATCATGACGATGAACATTTTCATCAGCTACCACCTGAATAAAAAAACCGAATCACACAACAGAGCCACCGTTCTTAGTTTCAAAGGTTTGATGTTTAACCTCGGATACGGTCTGATCGGTATCTTGTACGCTTACTACTATAAGTTGGTGTCTCAGGGCTACACCGAACAAGAAATAGAACAGAACCTTGCCTTCTTGGCCTCACTGTCTTCTTTTTTCTATTACTTCACCTTACTGTTCGTTTTGATCAGCGCGCTGTTCTACTTCAAGAACAGAAAAGAAGCGATTTTCTAAACAATCGATTGATGTCGAGTGACAAGTAAATGAAGCCGTTAAGGTTTACAGCGCAAGTTTTAAAGACCGAATATTCTTCAAAACCGAGCGATTCACGCAACTGACTATTGCTTATTAAAAGAACAAGTCGCTTCTTATATTGGTTTTATTTGTTAATATAATCAGCAAATTACATAACACATGGACGCGTCATGTCTTTTAGTTGGATAGCCTTTACTCTCCTTGCTGCCTTTAGCCAATCTTGGCGCAATGCCTTTCAAAGTAAATTAAGTGGCACCATGAGCGTGGCTGGCGTGACGTTGGCGCGTTTTATTTGGGCTGGCCCAATCGCCCTTATTTACCTCTACACCCTCTATCAATGGCAGCCAGTCTCCGCACCGGATTTTTCGGGTGAGTTTGTTTTCTATATTGTTGCTGCCGCCATCATGCAGATCCTCGCGACCGGCTTAATGGTGATGCTGTTCAAGCTAGGAAACTATGCGATAGGCGCAGGATTAGCCAAGTGTGAAGCCCCCGTGTCTGCGGTGCTATCCGTATTGTTTTTTGGTACTGCTTTGACACTAACAGGTTGGGTCGGCGTACTTATTGGTACTTTAGGCGTGCTAATCATGAGTAGTGCTTCTGGCTGGCGAAGCTTGTCCCCGAGAGTGTTCTTGCTAGGTATGGCGTGTAGTACTGCTTTTGCTTTAACATCTCTTTGGGTACGGGAAGCAAGTTTGAGCATAGGGTTGCCCTTCCCTCATAGCGCCGCATGGGTGCTGTTCCTCGTCATTTCCCTTCAGACAGTGATTATCTGTACGTATCTCTTTTTCAGAGAACGCGACACGCTGCGCCTGATATTCAAGAAGTCGAAACTGGTCGTAATGACAAGCCTAGCGAGTGTTATCGGTTCTCTGGGTTGGTTTAGCGCAATGTCACTTCAAGCCGTTCCGTACGTAAAGACGCTTGGGCAAGTCGAAGTGATCTTCATGGTGTTGATATCCTACTTCTGGTTAGGACAAAGCATCGCACGCAAAGACATTCTTGCACTCATCTTACTCTCTATTGCAGCGGTATTGGTGATGTGGCAGTGACGATCTCGTTAATATGACTAGGACAAATTGAAGTCATATTGCGACCGTTTGTTTTCGCTTGATATAACGCTTTGTCGGCTCGAGTAATAAACCCATCCCAATTCTCATCTGGGTGAAGCTGAGCGACACCGAAACTCGACGTCAGAAACATCTCATTCCCTTGTACGGCTGAGATCTCTGAAATAGATAATCGCAGCTTACAAGCAATAGCCTGTGCTTGTAGGAAATTAACATTGGGCAATAAAATCATTATCTCGTCTCCGCCAAAACGAAACGCACTGGCTGTTGGCGATGTTTTGATTGCACTTTGAACCATTTCAGCAAAAGACTTGATCACGAGATCACCCACAATGTGTCCGTGTTGGTCATTGATCGACTTAAAGTTATCAATATCCATCATAATGGCACTAACAGGTGCAGTCCCCGCCTGCTTCATGACGACTGGAACCATTTCATCTAAAGCTCTGCGGTTTCCAAGTGCCGTTAAAGGGTCGCTGTAAGACAGGTCATGAATAGACCTAAGCAACCTTGCATTAATCAACCAGAGCATTGTGAAGCTCATCGACACGATAAGAACAATACTCATTAAAAAGGCAAGTTGATGAATGAGTGCGGCTGCCATGAAATCCTGAAGCTCAGTTGAAAATAGCGTCACCAGTACTCGGAAAACCATAAACCCACCATATATCAAAAATGATAAGGCCATCATTCGAGTTGCTAGGGTCAAGTCATCACGTTGACCCTTTAACACCACAAAGGCAGTGCAAAGAGTAACAAAGGCCAAATATAAACTAATGAGAATAATTCGAGCTTTGATGGAAGGTTCATAGTACGTGAAGTGAATAAAACCTAGCAAAAGAGCCAACATCATCAGACTGCTGAGGTAGGTGCATTTTAGGGAATATTCTCGAAACAGGCACAAGCTATACAAAGCGAGATGAAAGCCAAGCGCAATGACCATGTTGGCGCCAATAACAGTGATCCAATCAGGGAGTTCCCCTCTTAGGCTCAACATCAACGGCCCACTTCCGATAACAAATATTGAAATGGAAAAAATTGAAAGCCCTTTAATGGACTGTTGGGTAAATTGGAACAGCAACAAGCCAATGCAGTAAATGAAAGAGAACAAAATAATAATAAAATTAAGTGTTCTCATATCCAGCGAAAAACCATCCATGATTTTCTATCTTCCATACGCAACCAAATTTCAACATGGTCAATAATCATGCAAACCACAAAAACATTCACCATATGAATCTTTTCATTTTATAAAAAAAGGGGGTAGATCACATATGCGGAGATTTTTGTCGCATGAGTCCATGATGTGGATAGGCATGTAACACTCGCCCTCAATATTGCTTCATAACATCACCGAATTTACAGGCTTCTTCACTCGTTACTTGGTTGAACGACAACTGTCTGGCATTATGCGCCCAAGAAATCTCTAGGGGCTGTTGACCTTAGTTATTATACAGCAAAGAATGAACGAAGGTAGTCAGTGGTAGAAAACAGCCAACAATTAAGTGACCGTTACGACGAACATGGTTACTTTGTTATCAGAAATTATTTCAATGAAGCTCAAATTGCATCGCTTAGAAAAGTCGTGCTGAAATTTCATGAATCATGGAAAGCAGACAACGAAGAATTCTATAAAGAAGAAGCATTTAACTCGTCTTTAATTACGGGAAGCGAGTATTTGCCTGCCGACGATAGAAGCGTGCTTTTCGACTTCATCAGCTCGAAACAAGTGATGGATGTGGTTGATGCGGTGATTCCGAACAAGCCGGCATTCATGAATACACAGCTGTTTTTCAACCCAGTAAACCCGCAGCAAAAAGACTTCTGGCATCGTGACTGTCAATACGACTACGACATTGATGACCAGATGAAAGTCATCATGGAAACCCAAGTATTGCATCTGCGAGTGCCCCTTTTTGATGAGCCCGGCATGGAACTTATCCCCGGCACGCACAAACGTTGGGATAACGAAGAAGAGTACAATGTTCGCCAAGAAGAAAACGGCAAAGTGAGCAGCGATGACATCTCTGGTGGTAAGCAGATACCGTTAGCCGCAGGTGACTTATTGGTGTTTTCAGCGGATATGATCCACCGAGGCCGATATGGCTTGGATCGTTTGGCTTTGGATATTTTGATCTTCGATTCGGCGGCAGACTATGTCGACTACGTTGATGACGACTGTTTACCGACGCCAGCTATGTTAAGCAATATTAGCGACCCAAGGTTGTTTATGAACACGCTACACTTAAAATCAATGCAGTACTCATAATCCATAAAGGTGCCCAAACTATGACTGACACTAAGCAAAATACCCGAATTAGCCAGTTCCGTTTCGGTCAGCCAAAAGAATCTCTCAAGTTAGAACATGTCGCTTTAGGGGTACTAGACAGAGATAAAGTTCGCGTACAAATTGAAGCGACTAACATCAACCCTAGTGATCTGTTGTCGATTTATGGTGTGGGCCAATACAAACATAGCCATCAGCCGCCGAGAGTACCGGGATTTGAAGCGGTAGGAAGGATTGTAGAATCCAGCAGTGCTGAGTTTATAGTGAATCAACGAGTGCTTGTGGCAACCAGTGGAACATGGCAGAACTATGTTGATGTATCACCAGATGATCTGTTCCAAATTCCTCAACATTTAGACAATGGCTACGCCTGTCAGTTGTACATTAATACGCTAACCGCATGGGTGCTAACGACAGAAATAGCCAAGCTGACCCAAGAGGATGTGTTGATCATCAACGCGGGCAGTTCAGCCATCGGTAAGATCTTCTCCCAGTTATCAGCATCACTCGGCTTCAACATCATTGTCGTTACATCACAGCAGACACAATACCCTGCCACTTCCTGTTGGGTGATAGATGCGAACGCTGATCTAGTTTCTCAAATTAAGGCATTAGGCTTGCCTATGCCAACCGTTGCCTTTGATGCGATTGGCGGCTCACCCGGAACCGATCTTGTTCACACCCTTGGCAACAACGGGCGCTTTATCAACTATGGGACGCTGTCGTTGGATTTTTACGAGCCACGCTTCTTTGAGTACGCGAAAAACCAACACATCGATTTCAGCACCTTCTTCTTGCGTTATTGGGAGGAAGCAGAAGGTAAAGATGTTCGCCGTGATAAGTTCACGACCATGCTAGATCACTTCATCACAAACGACATTCAGCTCGACGTTGACCGCTATCTACCATTCGATGAAGTACAAACCGCGATTGATCTCATTGAATCGAAAACCACACGCCTAGAGGGCAAGATCATCTTACTGCCACAGTAAGTGAGAGTTGGACGATATATACCTTGTTTATTTCAACAGGCAAGACGTTCAACAGCTTACAAGCGTGCTTGTTAATACACCATCGCTTAGGAAGTTTGATTAAAGAAATCGAAGATTGAAAAGATAGCGAAGAGTTGTGGTGCATTTCTCCATAACTTAAGTGGTTACGAGATGGTCATGAATCACATTTATTTGAAACATCAATTAGTTATATCATTAGAAATGTGATACTGATCACCCATAAGATAACCTCGATTCTATATGGTAGCGTCATACTTAAAACCACGATGTGAACATACTTATGAAAAGACACATACTATCAAGCGCCATCCTACTCTCTCTAGCCTTTCCCACCTTTGCAGCTGATGGCGATATACACGATGTCACGATACTGGGTACTTCAGATATCCACGGTCATTTTATGGCGTGGGATTACGCGGCAGATAAACTCAACACTCGTGGTAGCTTGAGCCAAATCGCGACCAAAGTTGGTGAGATCCGCAAAGAGCAATCTAACATTATCCTTGTCGACGCTGGCGATACCATCCAAGGCAACTTCGTAGAAACCTTCAAAGACGAGCCCGTTGATCCAATGATACTTGGCTTTAATCACATGAAATACGATGTGTGGGTTTTAGGTAACCACGAATTCGACTTTGGCCTCAAAACCCTCAACAGGGCCGTTACCCAATTTAAAGGGCAGTCTCTCGGTGGCAACATCAAGAACAAAAACGGAAACCCATTCCTGCCTGGTTACACCATCCTAGAACGCGGTAGCATTAAGATCGGCGTGATCGGAATGGATACCCCAATGACGGAGGTCTTTGCGCAAGGTACCAACCGTTTAGAAGGCGTCACTTTCACTAATCCAACCTTGGAAGTGAAGAAAATCGTCAAAGAGATTGATGATAAAGTGGATGCCATCATATTGGTTGCCCATATGGGAATTGAGAACGAGAATGACATTGCCGACACCGGTGTCACCGACATTGCCAATGCAAACCCAGAGCTTGATGCCATCGTCGCTGGCCACATGCACACTCGCATCGATAAAGCCGTTGTAAATGGCGTTATTATTACTGAACCCGACAAATATGGCCGCGCCCTATCTCGTATTGATCTTCAATTTGAAGAGCGCGATGGCACATTCACTCTCGTCAACAAAGACAGCTTCACCTATAAAATTAAAGGTATAGATTCTGATCAGAATATGGACGAGCTATACCAGCCTTATCACAAACAACTCCGAGAAATGGCGAACAGACCTGTCGCTCAGCTTACCGGCGTTGATTTAGTCCCTGAAAATGAAATCCGCGGTATCCCTCAAGTCCACGTTCAAGACACAGGCATCAGTGCGCTATACCAAGAAGCGAGCTTCTTCTATGCACCCAAAGCCAATGTCATTGCACTTCAAATAGACAACGACAATGCAGAGCTCGATGTTGGCCCAATCAAAGCCAAAGACATCGCGTACAACTACCAATACGCAGGTGGCGAAATCACTGTCTACCAGATGACAGGCAAAGAGTTAAGAACCTACATGGAATGGTCTGCGGGCTACTTCAACTCAGTGCAACCCGGTGATGTGACCTACAGCTTTAACCCTGAACGCAGAGCTTCAAAATACTCAACTAATGACTTCTTCGCGGGCGTGACTTATACCATCGACCTCACTCAGCCTGCAGGTACACGCATCACCAACCTCGCGTTTGCAGATGGCACACCGGTTACTGATCAAACAGAAATCCGTATTGGTATGAATAGCTATCGAATGGGTCATCTAACCAAGAAAGGCGGCGTGCTAGAAGGTGAATCATTCCCTGTACTCTTTGATACGGAAGCAGAGTATGGAGAAGAAGCAGGCACGATCCGTAATATGACAATCAAGTATCTTAAAGAAGAAAAGAACGGTCAGTATGAAGGTAAAACTCAGCAGCGATGGGCTCTTTCTGGTTTAGAGAGCCGCTACAATGAACAGCGAGAGATCGTAAAGTCTTTGATTAATGATGAAACCATATCAATCCCGACCAGTGACGATGGCCGCTACACAAACATCGCTTCTATCAACGTAAAAGAACTGATGTTCACATCTGACGAAGCCAAACAAGCAGCCATAACCACACGCGAAAAGAAACTGGCGCAGGCAACTGAGCAAGAGAGTAAGCAGATCAAACGCGAAATCACTCTGATCGAAGCACTCAATTAACCCCTGACCTCAAACCAATAACGACTTAACGACGCTTAGAGCGTGGTTAGGTCGTTTTTGTTCCCATTTTCCAACACCACATCTGTACTGAGTAAAACGGTTAATATTGGATGAATGATCTGCAAAGGCCAACTCATAGTTGGACAAAATCTTCTCAGCGAGTTTCCTAAATTAGTGATTTATGAATCACTTCAAGTATTGCAAACCTCCAATCAAGTGGCCAAATTCACTCAGCCACTACAGTACCACTACACGGTTGCTATAACGCCAACTCGTAAAGGTGATAAACGTCTTCACTGGTCAACGTTCTTGGGTTGCCTCCCATACAAACATCATCCATGGCTTTTTGAACCCAACCATCAATATCCGCATGCTTAACCCCAAGATGAGCCAGCCCAGAAGGGATACCCACTTCACGAGACAACGTGCAAATCAGGTCCACCGCTAATAGGGCTGCATTAGTGTCGTCTAACTGAGACGTATCCCCACCCATCGCTTCAGCTACTTCCCTAAACGCACTTGGAATCGTTTGAGCATTGAATGCGCTCACCACAGGCAGCAAGATAGCATTACAAACGCCATGCGCTAGGTTGTGTGTTGCCGAAGGCTGATGTGACAACGCATGAACCGCGCCTAATCCGGCTGAGTTGAACGACATCCCCGCTAAAAATTGCGCATCAGCAAGTGCCGACCGAGCTTCTATGTTCGCTCCATCCTTTACTGCCATAGGCAGCCATTTGGCAATTAGCTTAACCGCCTCGAGTGCGGTCGGAAGTGTTAAACGATGGGCGCCAGGAGTCACAACCGACTCAATGGCATGGGTCAGCGCATCCATACCCGTTGCAGCGGTAACAGAGGCAGGCAAACCAACCATCAATGATGGGTCGTTAACCGCAACATCTGGAATCTGTTTGGTGTCGACGATCACCATCTTAACGAGATTCTTCTCATCGGTAATCACCGAATTGGACGTCATCTCCGCCGCTGTTCCCGCCGTTGTATTAATAGCAATAAAGAACGCACCGCTATTCTTAACCAGGCCGACCCCATTATAATCGGTGATTTCGCCTTCATTTGATGTGACAATACGAATCGCTTTCGCACAATCAATAGGGCTACCGCCACCAACCGCAATCAAACAATCGCACCCGCTCTGTTGGTAAAACTCAGCACCTTGATTAACCAAACTAACGGTCGGGTTAGGGGTGACCTTATCAAAGGTGACATAATCGAACCCTTTATCATCGAGTGCACAATAAAGAGAATCTAATATCCCCAATTCAATAAGGTTTTTATCTGTCACTATCATTGCTTTTTTTACGGGTCGACAGTCCAACACTGCAACAGATTCTGCCACCGCACCTACGCCGGATAATGATAGTTTTGGTAAATTTAATGCAAACACCATAGTCATTCCTTTACGGTAAGAGCCCGACGGATCGGGCCGATATCAATTACTTCTCAACTCGCAATCCATACGTCTTGAACTTATCGAGTACATGATCCATCTCTTGGTTTGGAAGCACTGGAACGTCTGGCTGAATCGCTGCACACTTGAGATAAAGCTCAGCCAATACCTCGGTTTCATGTGCTAACCACAATGCTTTCTTCAGATTTTCACCAACGGTGATCATGCCATGATGTTGAAGAAGAATAGATTTACTTTGACGAATGCCAGCATCTACATAATCAGCCAACTTAGGAGAGCCAAAGGTAGCATAAGGTACACAAGGTATTTCTGCCGCGCCCGATGCTGCAACCATATAGTGGATCGCCTGGATTGGACGATTGAGTATAGACACTGCTGTCGCGTTAATGGCGTGGTTGTGAACAACGGCATGGCAATCCTCTCTCGCTTGGTAGCAGGTTAGGTGGAAAGCCCATTCGCTTGATGGAATTTTGCCTTCCTCAAATTCTCCGGATTCGCTTACAAAAACGATCTTTTCCGGTGTCAGATTCTCATATTCAATACCCGTTGGAGTGATCAATAAACCACCTTCATAGCGCACCGAGACATTACCTGCGGTGCCTTGGTTTAATCCCAGCTTAGTCATCTCTAAGCATGTATCGATAATGTCTTGTGCTAGTTCATTTCTTGTTATTGTCATCGTATTACTTCCTTAAGCTGGCGTTACGCCTTTCTTTAAAATGATGTTTCCGTATTTAGCGGTTTCGCCCGTCAGTACAACTGCAAAGCATTTTTCGGCGCGGTCGTAAAAATCAAAACGATCCATGTGTTCTAATGCAGGCTTGTCTTTCGTGGTCTTTGTGATTGCCGCCATGTATTTCGATTCAACTGTTGGGTCGAGCTGGTCACCCTCTACTGCTTGCATCATGATCAGCGGGCTTTGGCAGTACACGTCGAGCTCAAATAGCGGTATTGTGCCCTCTAACAGCGTATCGATATTCACGCCATCGGCTCTTAGCACCACATGCGATCCAAACGTCTCCGCAGGAAAATGGGCGTCGGCAAACAGAATTTCATCGCCATGCCCCATTCGACTTAATACGGCAAGCAGTTCTGGGCTTATTGCCGGATGGATTCCTTTAAGCATTGTGTATTTCCTCCAATAACTGGGCGTATTGTTCACGGCTCTCAGACGGGGTGATGACTTGGTAAGCAGGCTTCATATTTTCTTGGGCATGATTGGCATCAATAAATACCCCAGCCCCTGCAAAGGCATACATCGCTGCCCCCGTCACTGTGGCTTCAGGCTGTTCAACCACATGGATAGGGATGCCAACAACGTCAGCTCTTATTTGGTTCCACAGTCTATTTTTAGACCCACCACCCACCACCATTAAACACTCGGTATTTAAGCGACAAGTCGTGGAAAGATAGTGCAGACTGCTCTTGAGTTTGAAGGCCAGTCCTTCTAGAGCGGCGCGGTATATCTCACCCCTTGTGGCATTAATGGACAGGCCAGTAATCGCACCATTTCCTTTACCGTCACCACCAAGTAAAAAGGATGGATCGAACCTAACGCCATTTGCACCGATAGGGGCCGCTTCCCCTTCCGAAACCATCACCGCGTATTTACTGCTGCTCTCGGCAATATCCGTAAAGTAGGTGTTGGCGACCCATTCCATTACTGCACTAGAGAGCCATTGGATTGCTGGGTTAAACAAATCATTTTTAGCATCAAGCTCTGTTGTCATGCCCTCTTTGAGATAGTCAGGTTTTAACTGAGGACGTGGCGAACGAGCCATCAAGATCTCCCAAGTCCCTGAGCTTAAGAAAGACTGATTCTCTTTGGCACCAGAGCCGAACAAAGCAAACTGAGTGTCGTGACCTGCTGAAATCACTGGAACTCTGTTTGGAATGCCAAGCAGGAAGGCGACATCGTCTTTTAAACAACCCACTATTTCGCCCGCTTCAACCATGGGAGGAAAGTGCGCCTTCGTCAGCTCTAGGTACTGTAATACCCCTTCATTCCAGTCACCGCTGTCTAGGTCCGTCATCATCGACGTGCCAGCCATCGTTCGATCGGTTGTTAATTCGCCCGTCAGCTTTTGTGTCAACATCGACGAAATAAACACCCACTTATCCATATTGCTATAGACTTTTGGTTCGTTGTCTTTCAACCACTTAAGCTTGAATAAGGTATTGAACGAATAATCCCCGATGCCGTTGGTCAAATACAGTTCATCGCGGTCAATATCTTGCGAGATCTGGCTCATCACAGGCGCGGTACGAGCACATTTCCAAGAAATAATGGGATAGATCTGCTTTCCATCTTTATCGAAGGGCGCCCCGTCCACTCCAAAGGTAGTGACAGAAACGGCAACAATATCCGTCGAATTAATTTGAGCCGTTACCTGCTTTGAACACTCAACAAGCTTTTTCCAAATCTGTTGAAAATCCCAAACATGTTTAGTGCCATTCTGTAGCGTTTCATTAGCAATATAGTGCGACGCAACAATTTCACCTTGCTGGTTAATCGCAATAGAGCGGACGTTGGTGGCTCCGCAATCAAGAATAATAGCAATCGACATAACTCACCCCTTTAAGGCCTACCCCAAGTTGGGGCAGGCAAAATTAGTTACCTATTGAATTACTTATAGATAGGGCCGAAGTTCTGACAAGCGCGATAGTCCTGTCCCTCAACATCCTGACCAAATGCAGACCAAGTATGCGGACGAAAGATGTCTTGGCTATCCACGTTATGCATCGATACCGGAATACGCAGCATTGCAGCGAGAGAGATTAAATCGCCGCCAACGTGGCCTGAAGTGATAACACAGTGGTTAGCGCCCCAGTTTGCCATAACGTCATAAACCGATTTAAATGCGCCTTGGCCAGTCAAGCGAGGGACGAACCAGGTCGTTGGCCAAGTCGCGTTAGTGCGCTCATTTAGGGTATTATGAACATCTTCTGGCAGTTCGATAGAGTGCCCCTCAGCAATTTGCAGCACTGGACCAATACCCGAGATAATGTTGATTCGATGCATAGTAAATGGCATGCCACCTTCAGTTAGGAACTGAGACGAGAAGCCGCCCCCACGGAAGTATTCTTCAATGGCTGGGCACCATTTCGTTGCATTTAGAGACGCTTCAACGTCGGCTTGTGTCAGTTCCCAGTGCGGTTTCATCGCCGGCTTACCATCAGCTGTTCTCGCTTTACCTGCCCCATCGAGCGCTGCTGAGCCAGAGTTAACCAGGTGCAAGAAACCGGAATCTGGGCGGGTCCCTGTCACACGCTCTACCGCATCTTCAGACCAGTAGGTACGAACATCATGGAAAACCTGAGCCTCACCCGTCAGTAGCTTACCAAACATCATATTTACGCCGTTCAACGCGTCGTTTTCTGTTGCCACACAGATTGGTTCACGAATGCCGTTCCAATCAAATGAGGAGTTCAAGATGGCCTCTGAAAAATCGCCATTGGGCAAATGATCGGTCCAATGACGCTGACCTTGGAAGCCAGCCAGAATAGCATTGTGTCCTAGCGATTCTTCACCAAAGCCTAGCTCTGCAAGTTTTGGGTTGCCTTGCATCAAATCGCGCATGATCATGGTCATCTTAATGACGGTATCCCAATCCTCTGCTTTACGCTCTTCGGTGAAAGGGGTGCCGTTATAATCTTTACCTTCTTTACACCAGTCTCGTACCCAAGCACGTGCCAGTTCAAACTCTTTCTTGTCATAGACTTCTCGATCCAAACGGCGTTTGATTTCTGTCATATCGACATATTCATTACGCATGCCCAGATACTTCTGGAAGAACTCAGGGTTAACCACAGAGCCCGCGATGCCCATAGATACAGAGCCCATCGAGAGATAAGATTTACCGCGCATTGACGCGACGGCTAAACCTGCACGGCAGAAGCGAAGAATCTTGTCCTGTACGTCACTTGGGATTGACTCGTCTCCTGCGTCTTGCACTTCTTTGCCGTAAATTGAGAATGCCGGTAAACCCACTTGTGAGTGGCCTGCCATCGCGGCGGCTAGGTATACTGCACCTGGACGCTCAGTACCATTGAAACCCCAGATGGCTTTTGGTGTATGCGGGTCCATATCAATGGTTTCTGTGCCATAACACCAACACGGTGTTACTGTCAGTACAAGGCCCACATTTTCACGTTTAAATTTGTCAGCCGTCGCAGCAGATTCTGCTACACCACCAATACAAGAGTCGGCAAGGACACACTTCACTTTCTCTCCGCTAGCATGGCGAATATTCTCTTGAATAAAATGAGCTGCGCGCTGAGCCATTCCCATAGTTTGATCTTCAAGAGATTCGCGTACACCCATTTGACGACCGTCGATGGTAGGACGAATACCGATTTTAACTAACTGTGACATCATTGATGTTCCTTATTATTTCTTTAATTCAGGGGGCAGGTTAATGCTGCCCCTGTGGATAATTCTTTACTTAACTTGGTAACCTTTTGCGCCGTAGTACACTAGGTAAACGAAGCCAATGAATGGGATAACAAATGCGGCACCAATGCCTGCTGCATCTGAGATTTGCCCCATGATGGCGGTTAGCAGTGCACCACCCAGGATTGCCATGATTAAGAAGCTTCCACCAAACTTTGAATCAGACCCTAAATCTCTCAGTGATAGCCCAAAAATAGTCGGGAACATCAGAGACATACATGCAGACACACCGACTAGTGCATAAGCTCCTGCTAACCCACCCACTACCATGATTACAGCGACTAAAATCGCAGCGATCGCAGCCAAAGCAGCAAGTAGTTTTTGTGGTTCAATGTGTTTCATCAGCGCGACACAAACCCAGCGCATGACAGAGAAAATCACAATAGATGTCAGTAGGTATGTTGATGCTTCTGCTTCTGTACCGCCGACTTCTTGCATCACGTAACGAATAGTCCATGACCAACAACCAATTTGCGCACCGACATAGAAAAACTGAGCTAACACGCCTTTGGTGAAGTGGCTTCGCTTGACAATACGGCGGTACGCCTGACCAAATGTAGACTCACCGGTAGTACTTGTGTCCTTTGCGGCCGGCATCTTAGTTTTAAGAATCAATAGCCAAATTAAAGCAATAACAACTGCTACGCCCATATAGGGCATCATTACTGCGTACAGTTCGTCAGATTGAATTTTCGCTAGTTCGTCAGCAGCCATGGCCGCACGTTCACTATCCGTTGCAGGGTTTAGTTGCGATAAGATGTAAAATTTGCCAATTAACACCCCAGTGATCGAACCAATAGGGTTACAAGCTTGAGCAATATTTAGACGTCGAGTTGCGGTTTCTTCAGGACCCATCGCTAATATGTATGGGTTGGCACTTGTTTCTAGAATGGAGAGACCGCCAGCTAGAACAAATAATGCCAGCAAGAAAGGTAAATATTCCATTGCTTGCGCGGCGGGATAAAATAGCAGTGCGCCGGTTGCAAACAATCCAAGGCCCAAAAGCACTCCGGCTTTATAACTGTATCGCTGTATGAAAAGCGCAGCGGGAAGAGCCAAACAAAAATAAGCGCCATAGAAAGCCGTTTGTACCAAACCGGATTGCATATCGGTTAAAGTAAATACTTTTCGAAACTGTGCAATAAGTACATCAGTCATGTTATTTGCCAAACCCCACATGGCAAAACAACAACATAGTAGCCAAAAAGCAAATTTAATTTCCTTTGGTATTACCTCTACTTTATTATTCCTCTGTGTTTCAGACGAACTTATATTGAGAGTATCATTCATAAGATATCCTTATTTATTAATTAAATTATTTATTTTTATTTTAAAGTTTATTTTGTTTCACGTTATTACAAATCAGTTATTACTACATCTACCGATTCGTTATCACATATTTTAAGAAGACTTCTTTTTTTGTATTTAGATTTATCGGCAATTAGAATAACTTGATCAGATATATCGATAAAACTTCTTTTTATTTGATAGTTATATTCATTTGAATCCCAAACTCCTGAGTCATAATCAAACCCAACGCAGGAAAAGAAGCAGACGTCCAAAGACATATTAGCCAGTGTCTCCACTGCTAGTGGACCATAGAAACTACTGTACTTCTCGGAATAACTGCCACCAGTACAAATTACATTAATATTACTTTTACCTTCAAGGGCAATAACATTCTGAAGAGAATTGGTAATAATAGTGCAACTGATATTTGGAATCTCTCGAGCGAGACACCAACTTGATGAACTTGCGTCTAAACCTATTACCATTTCTTCTTTAATATAATCTAACGCTTTGCTTACCAGTAATTCCTTTTCTTCTATATAGTCCTTAGAACGCGCATGAAAAGAAAGACCTTCATCAATTTCTTGAACACTAATAGCCCCACCATGAACTCTTTTAAGTGCGCCCGATTCATCAAGCTTTTTTAAATCTCGACGAATGGTTTCCACAGAAACATTAAAGGCTTCTGCTATTTCTTCGACGGTTGCACTTCTTTGATCATTTATTAGTTCAACAATTTGTAGGCTTCTCATAATGGTCTCCCGCTTGCTTGATTATTAATTTACCAATGAAAAAATGGCAAAACTGTGACGAAATCGCCATCAAGCCCGTTATTGACCGATTTGTGACTGATATTGTGGACTATTAAACACAAATGCCCGAAACTTATAAAAACAGTCATTCATTAATAAGGAATTATAATTGTTAGAACAGCTTGTAATCACCACTTACATAGATTGAATGATATTGCGAATACTTGCCTATTTAGACCAAAGCGTATAACTCAGGAGAGGGGAGGACACGAAATGTCTGCACAGAGACAGTAATAAGAATCCACCAAGTAAACATGAAACAATGATTAGTTGAACTTGGCTAACTAAAGTGGGTAAAAACAAGAGAATTAATACTCTAAGAAACTTGGGGGCATTAACAAGTTAGAGAAACAGCACTATCCCCCTCCCCCAACACACTTTCATAAAGAAAACCTTTAACACGTTAAACCATGATTTATTGCACTTAAACGTGGTCACGAACCGTCTGACGATAAATTCGAAAGCCTCTGAGGTGACTCTAAGCTCCCACAAACACCTGTATTCCTCCTCACACTGATCTATTTCTCTCTTTTCGCAGTACAAGTTATTAATTATTCGATATAAATCGCTTTCTTTTTCAAATTGTTGTCTACAGTTTTATAGAGCTTGTCGCTTCAGTAATTGCCACAAGTAACGACACCTTTTGATGGTAGGTTTTGTTTATAAGGAAAGGAAATGGAAAGCCCAATTGTCACACTCACACATGCCAGCAAAAGCTTTGTTGATGGTAAAGACACTCATAGCGTGTTGGAAAATGTCGACTTCGCTTTGGCAACAGGGGCAAGCGTGGCTTTGACAGGGGCGAGTGGTAGCGGGAAAAGTACTCTGCTGAACATCATTGCGGGGTTTGAACCTCTATCTGGTGGTGAGTTGTGGCTCGATGGCGAGAACTCATTAGATTGGAAAGATCCACAGTGGAGCCGATTCCGCCATCAAAATTTGGGCGTTGTCTTTCAACAGTTCAACTTGTTAACCCCACTCAACGTAAAACAGAACATCGCCTTCCCTCTCCATTTAAATCAACAAAAATGGGGCGACTGGTGCGATTACTTAGTGGAAGCGTTAGGCATCAGTGAATTGCTCGATAGGCATGTATCTGCACTCTCTGGCGGTCAACAACAACGAGTCGCAATAGCGCGTGCGCTAGCCCATAAACCCAAACTATTGCTTGCCGACGAACCCACAGGCAACCTCGACCACAAAGCAGGGTTAGAGGTTATGAAACTGCTGAGTGAAATCACTACACAAGGCAACACTGCCGTGCTTTTGGTTACGCACAGCCCGGAATGTGCCAGCTTTATGCAGACAAAATTGGTGTTAGATGATGGTTGTTTAAAGAACGTAGATCGAACCAAAACCAAAGAGCAGCAACTTTGTGAGTAATCCAATGAAGCAAACTGGCTTCGTTCAGAACCAGCTCACCCATACCAAACTGACTCTGAACCTATTCGCGGCACACTATCGTCAATCACCATTGCAAGCCGCAGCGATTCTGATCGGCATTGTGTTAGCGGTCACCTTGTTTGTCGCAGTGCAAGCCATCAACCTCAATGCCAAGCGCAGTTATGCAGAATCGACCGAGCAACTTAGCGCTCAAGCGCAGAACCTTATCATTCCACTAGCAGGGCAAAACTATTTGCCGGAATCGCTCTACTTCAGCTTAAGACAAAGTGGATTAAGCGCAGCGCTACCTGTTATAGAAGGGCGAGTAAGAGACGAGCAAGGTCGACGTTGGTCAGTTCAAGGCAGTGAGTTGATCGCCGCCCTCACTTCAAGATCTCGTCACGCTCGCGTCGACGAACAAAGCAACACTCAAACCAAAGAACCAAACATTTCCCTGTTCGACAATGCCTTACCTTTGCCGCAACTCTTAGCGGGTGAACCCATTGTGATGATGAGCCAGTCGCAACACCAGAACTTGGGAGGAGTAGACACACTCACTTTGGATGAAGTGCTCACTCAAGTGGTAGTGCTACCAGATGAATGGCAGCTAGGTAGCCGAATGTTGATGGATATTGGGTTCGCTCAGCAACTGCTTAACAAGCAAGGGCAACTGAGCTACATCGCTATTTTTGACACTAAGAGCGACACTAAGAGCAATCCTCAGGATAAATGGCAAAGCCTTATTGGCGAGCAAGGACGATGGATTTCCAACAACCAAAGTACGGATCCGGGTTCAATTACCGATAGCTTTCACCTCAATCTCACCGCCATGAGTCTGTTGGCGTTTTTGGTTGGCCTATTCATCGCTTACAATGGTGTGAAGTACAGTTTACTGAAGCGTAATCGGCTATTGGTGCAAATTCAACAAGCCGGCATTGCGCCAAGCATCGTGTTTTCAGCTCTGTTAGTCGAGCTGACTCTTTTAGTCACACTAGGCGCGTCGCTTGGTTTCATTCTCGGCATCCAACTCAGCCATTGGCTGCATCCAACCGTCGCGATAACACTTGAGCAACTTTATGGTGCAACACTGCTTCCCGGTACATGGCAGTGGCAATGGTTAATGCAGGCACTGCTACTCACGCTGGCCGCAACGCTTGTCGCTTGTTGGCAACACTTTAAACAGCGGGTGCGACAACCCCTCTCTTCCCATGGCGGTTTCTATCAAGCGCCGGAAACGTCTAACGAAAATCAGCTGTTTGTTATCGGGTCAGTATTAACTATTCTCGCGTTAGCAGGTTTATGGATGAGCGAACATCATCGCTTCACCATGGCATGGCTCGGTGTGTTAGTGGTATCGATTCCTTTGTACCTGCCCAAAACGCTAAGCGTGCTAGCGAACTGGAGCGAAAAACGCACCCAATCGGGGTTAATACAATATCTGTTTGCTGAGCTACGTGAACTTATTTCCCCTCTCTCCCTTGCCATGATGGCGTTGCTTCTCGCTGTCACCGCCAATATCGGAATGAATACCTTAGTCGGCAGCTTTGAATCCACGTTAAAGCAATGGCTTGAACAGCGCTTACATGCCGATATTTACGTTAGCCCTGCCCAAGGTGAAATCGCGAATGTGGAACGTGCGTTAGAGCAGTTTGAAAATGTTGAAACCGTTTATAAGCAATATTATGTCGATGATAACTTGCAGGGCTTACCTACTTTGCTCGGCACCAAAGACAAAGACACACTTGAGCAAACCATGGTATTTCAATCCCACCTTGATGATTTCTGGACGCGCTTTTACCAAGGTGAATTCGTGGCGATCAGCGAACCTACGGCAGTGAAGCTCGGCTTGCCGCTTGGAAGCCGACTCAAGCTCGACGCGATCCAAGACAAAGCGCTCATCGTCGGGGCGATTTTCCACGATTACGGCTCACCGAATGGCGAAGTGTTACTTGCACCTAATCTATGGCTCGAAAGCGGATTTACTGACTTACCCACCAGCTTGGGAATCAAGGTCTCTGGCGACCCACAAGTGGTATATGAACAGCTACGCCAACAACTCAATCTGCACCCTAGTCAGCTTTACGATCAAGCGCAGATCAAATCGATCGCTTTAGATATCTTCTCACAAACCTTTGCTATCACTCGGGCGCTTAATGGCGTCACTTTAATGGTGGCGGTGATAGGGTTGTTCTGCGCCTGTTTCATGTTGCTCGATGCACGCAAAGCCGCCATTGCAAGGCTGTATGCGCTCGGTGTAAGTCAGAAAAATTGATGGCGATGATGGTCGGGCAAATCGTTGTTCTGGTCGCCTTCACTCTGGTTATCGCTTTACCACTCGGCGCTATGGTCGGTTATGTGTTGACGGACATCGTTACCCTGCGCGCCTTTGGTTGGAGTTTAAATTATATGTGGAATTGGAGTGATGCACTCAGCATCGCAGCCATCACCATTTTAGTGGCGGTGATTGCGACCTTGATTCCACTGTGGCGTTTGGTCAGTAAACCCGTGGTATCCAGTTTGCAAAGCGAGGTGTTGTGATGAATCGAGCAATAAGCGTTTTTGTTCTCACGCTTGCCGTCTTGTTTCTTTTAGGATGCGAGGAGTCCACTCAACCATCAGCTCAAAATATGGGTTCGATACTCGGTACTGAAACACAAACCGAGAATGAAACGGCAATCGATCAAGCGCAATTTTCTCCGGTAGTAAAAGGTATCGACATCACTTTCCCTGCCGACCATCAAGCACACCCTGATTTTCGTCATGAATGGTGGTATTTAACCGCAAACTTGATTGATGAAGAAGGCAATGCGTTAGGCGTGCAATGGACACAGTTCCGCTTTGCGGCTGCACCACAGGAAAGTGGCAATAGCACCAAGGAAACCACGTGGCAAAGCCAGCCAATCTACATGGCGCACAGTGCTGTCACCACTAAAGACAAACACTATGCCGATGAAAAATGGTCACGTGACCAAGCTGAACTGGCGGGTGTCAGCACTTCACCGTTTCGGGTCTATCTCGATGATTGGCAATGGACGTCGACGACCGATGACCTGTTCCCAGCTACATTGGTCGCTAACTCGAGTCAATTTGGATACTCGCTTAAGTTAACCAACAACGCGCCTTATCAAAAGCAAGGCGAACAAGGCTACAGCACTAAAAGTAGCGATGGCAAAGTGGCTTCCTATTACTACAGCCAACCATTCATCGATGTATCGGGCGAAGTAACCATTGATGGCATCACGCATCAGGTGTCTGGTAAAGGTTGGATAGACAGAGAGTGGAGCTCGCAGTTCTTACTCGACTCGCAACAAGGCTGGGATTGGTTTGCGCTGAGGCTTAATGATAAAACCAGCTTGGTCATGTTCCAACTACGAAATTCAACAACAGGCGAAGCCAGTTATGCTAACGCAAGATTAATGCAGCAAGACGGTTCTGGCATTGCCATTTCACAACAAGAGATAACCCTAACCGCTATTAATCAAACGGAAATCGATGGACGTGACTACCCAACAGAATGGCAAATTTCGATTCCAAGCCAGCAAATAGAACTGACCGTCTCGGCACTCAATCCAAATGCCAAAATGCCGCTGTCGGTTCCCTATTGGGAGGGGCCAATCGTGATTAAAGGTTCTCATTTCGGAGCTGGCTATATGGAATTGACTGGGTATTAAGTCGTGTATTAATAAAGGTGGAATCTGACAACAAATACATAGCGATAGCCATGGACTAAACCACTTTTAACCAAAGCCTCCACGACGGAGGCTTTTTGCTATTCATCATGTTCTATTTATCTAAACGCTTGTTACAAAATATCTAATTTAACCAAACACTGAGCTCCCCTAAAATACCAATCAAATGATTAGGGGAGATAGAACATGATTAGCTCAGTACACAATGACGAACTCAACAGATACATAGAAAGACTAGACTTAAACCTTACAAAGGCTCAGGTTCGTGAACTTGGTTGGCAGCAAAGCAATGAAGAGGTAGGAAAAGAAAAAACAGTATTAGGCTTGTGGTTTTTCTTTTCTTTCTTTGGTTTATGTACGTCTGCATGTCTTGCGCTGCTGATGTATATCTCATGAAGATAAACAAAACAATGACCACGTATAACCAGCATGGAACGTTCAATTGGTTCGAGGTCGATGGAGAAACGTACATACTGTTCAAGGTCGGCAGCATCAGTGCTCTATTGAATCAATACTATGAGGATATCACCGAACAACAGAGCGAAATATATGGGCTGTTGGGTGCGATTCCATAATCTCCTACTGCACGTATTCACTTATGGTGTATCTATTTACTTATGGTCTATCGACTCACTAACTAGTGAAAACATCCGTTCTTTTGGGAACACGAGCTAGCTACAACAAACGGTTCTTATACTGTTCTGGCGTTTGGTTCGCGTAACGTTTGAACATGGTGATAAATGGGCTTGCTTGGTTATAACCCAATGTAAGGGCGACCTCTTTAACCGATTGGCCGTTTCTTAACAAGTCCATTGAGTACAGGTAGCGCACTCGTAGTCGCCACTCGGTAAAGCTCATTCCAAGCTCCGTCTGGCAGTGGCGAGAAAGGGTTCTTTCCGTAGTGTGGACACGTTCAGCCCAATCTTTCAGCGTCACTTCATCGGTTGGGTTCTCTTCAACAGAAGCTAATATAGGCGCTAGATACTTATTGTCGGTTGAAGGCAAGAAGTGGTGTTCAACCTCACGCTGCGCAAGTTGGTCAAGCAGTACCTGAACGAGCCTTTGATCTTGCTCTTTTTCTGCAACATTGATTCCACGCTCGCGAAAGTCATCGATAATAGAAGACACAATCGGCGTGATCTTTATAAGGCTGGTTTTATCTGGCAGGTGTTGCGTGAGTTCTGGGGCGATATTTAGCGAACAGTAGTCCAAAGGCTTACGGTTATAACTGCAATGCATCACCCCGGCAGGTACCCAAATCGCCAAATGTGGTGGCGCTAGAAATCGAGTGCTTTCCGCTTCCATCTCTAATATACCGCCACTGATCAATTGAACCTGTCCCCATGAGTGGCTATGAACTCGGGTTTCAGTGTTCGAAAGAAACGCTTCAAAATTCATAAATACGTTGGATGGTGCCTTATCAATTGATAAGGATGGATGAAGGTTTCTGGACTGTTTTTTCAAACTTGTCTTCCTATCGCGCCTGATGTCTTTCTAAAGATACTTGTAAGTATAACGACCTGTCAAACTAGCCGCATCAACTCATTTGCGACGGAATTCACATGCATTATCTCTTACCATTTTTTACAGTCTGTATCTGGGGCGCCAATGCAATCGTCAACAAGCTTGCTGCAAGCACCATAGAACCTAGCGCGATGAGTTTTTACCGCTGGTTTTTTGCGATGTTAATTCTCACGCCTTTCTGTATTCGCCCGGTGATGAAGCAGTGGGCTGTCATTAAGCCAAACCTATCGAAATTAGCGTTCCTCGGATTTTTAGGCATGGTATTGAACCAATCTCTAGGTTACTACGCAGGCTTAACCACAACCGCTTCCAACATGGCCTTGATCACGTCTTTAGTCCCATTGATCAGCGTGTTTCTAAGCGTTCCTTTGTTGCACAAGTCGATTTCTAGTTTGAGTATTGTTGGCGGTGTGTTGTCACTGTCAGGCTTAGCTCTGATGTTAGGTAAAGGCGACCCTTTGTTCTTCATGCATCAAGAATTGACTCAAGGTGATGGTTATATGCTAATTGCAGCCTTTGTTTATGCGTCTTACTGTGTGCTCTTGAAACGCTGGAAAATGCCCATCAGTAGCTGGGTGGTGATTTACATTCAGGGTCTGTTTGCTGTCGCGATGCTTACGCCACTTTGGCTTACCAGCGAACAGCTTTTACCACCACAACAAGCGATCCCATTGATAGCTTACGCCGCAGTTGCCGCTTCAATTTTAGCGCCTTGGATGTGGGTGAAGGCGATTGACACGATTGGTGCTGACTCAAGCGCGATGTTCATGAACTTGCTTCCGGTTGTTGCGATCGTATTAGCCACGACATGGCTTGGTGAAGAGATTAACCAGTTCCACATCATTGGTGGTGTGATGGTGATTTCCGGTGTCATCCTTGCTCAAATCAAAAGAAAACCAAGGCTTGAGGCTCCTCTCCCTCAACAAAGCTAAACGCATTACCCAACGCTCACATTAGGGTAAAAATTCAAACTCACGTTTCACACAGCAAATGAGAGTGGCTACTGTAATCCATACTATGATGAGCCCTTACAGCAAGCGAGTAAAACGGAAGGTTAGTCTAAACGCTTTACTTTATATCAGCACGATGAGTCGTTACTCAACTATTCTTCAGTAGTTATACCTTTATATCATTACAATCACACACGATTAGTGCGAAATACACTAAAAGGCTTCCCAAACAATAATCCGAAAGGAAATATCTACGCGAAGGATCTATACTTTTTAAAACAGTAAAAGTGAGCTGATAAGAAAACAATAATCACTACCACTTTAGTGGTATCTGAGATACAGCCACTTTAACTAAACCAAATCAACAGCGGTTGGTTGGCTAACACAAAAAAGTACCGACATGAGTACCACACGGCTTAGAAACACCTAGCATTACGCTAGGTGTTTTTTTTGCAATCGACCTATCTAGTGACTTAATCAGTATTTCTATTCTCTTGCTTGATATCACTTCATCCATGTTTGCCATTCGCCTGATACGCCTTTAAGCACCAATATTCATCAACTGATCATCTGTTTGAAAAAAATAGTCTTAACCATGAGATTATCCGCTTTAACTTATGTCATCTTAAGTATATTGTTACTAGCAAGTAACAAGCATGTTACGCAGCAAAATAATAATGAAGGAAGATAGATGAGCAGTAGCAATAGCCGACAAGATGGTAAACGAGACGTTACTCTGCGTTTTTTAGCTGAACCCGGGGATGTGAACTTTGGTGGTAAAGTTCATGGTGGTGCAGCAATGAAGTGGATCGATTTAGCAGCCTACGCTTGTTCCGCAGGTTGGAGCGGTAAATACTGTATAACAGCCTATGCAGGCGGAATTCGATTCGTTGCCCCAATTCATGTAGGCAACCTTGTGGAAGTAAGTGCAAAGGTCATTTACACAGGTTCATCTTCAATGCATATCGCTATCGACGTGCAAGCAAGCGACCCTAAAGAGCTCAATAACCGCCTAACAACTCACTGTATCGTTATTATGGTCGCTGTCGATGAGAATGGTAATCCGACTAAAGTGCCAGAGTGGATACCAGAGACGCCAGAAGACATCGAATTACGAGATTCGGCTATTCGCCTAATGAACATGCGAAAACAGATTGGTGAAGAGATGGAAGCTCACGTGAAGTACCTTAAGTAAGGTCCACCAGCTGCCCTCCCCCTACAAAACCTTATTACAATGCCAAGCGCCTGCTTGGCATTGATCTATTTGATACCTTCGTGCTCTACACAGCCAAATCCGCTGCACACCCAATACAGACGATAAGAGCGTGATACCCAGCCAAAGGTTGAAATGAATCGGCACTTGTTCACTGATTTATTTTGACTGTAATAAAGTCGTCATTTTGCTCTGATTAAATACCGCCAATCATAATAGATGCATTTGAATTTCTTGGAGCCACTCTTGAGCGTCATACGCCCCACTCTTAGCGAGTCTACACTGAACAATTTAAAGGCTGTTGAGTACCAATGGGTTAGAACTTTGTACGTCGAAGGCTACGACAGCAATGAAATCAACCACTATATCCAAACGTGTTTCGGTGGAGATCCGACATTTGCCGATCTATTTCGTCGCGTGGCACTCGATCAAGAAAGCATCTATGTGCTATTGCAACACTTAGGTTGTGCTCCTTCTAGTAAAGAGTTCTAACTTCTAAGTCCCACCAAAAACCAGAAGCATAAATAAACCCACCTCCATAACCCTCATGAATGTCACTTGAATATTCTGTAACTACCTCTCGCTTACCCATACATTTTCAGTGCAATTTCAGGTTTTGTTGCATACAAATCATTGAAGTATCACGCATTGGAATATTCACAACATATCAATAGTACAACAGCCACTTATACTGAGTGTCTGATTTGTGAGACTAGTTCATTTCTACAAGTAACCAAAATGAAGTGGTCGGTATTTAGGAGAGAAGTAACTCGAAACTTTGGGTTTTAAAGTAGATATGAGCGCGATAGTTAACGAGTAACGCTGACACAAAAAACAAAAAGTAGCAGGCATAAAAAAACCCAAGTAAATACCTGGGTTAGAGTTACAAAAACCACTAATCATTAATAGCGTAAGGAACCTGATTAGTAGCCAGCTATGCGTAACCTGAGGGTTATTTTTATTACTGATCGGCGGCCAAACCAAATGATGTAATAAAAATGCCAATATAGAGCGACCTAACGGTCGCTCTTTTTCTTTCTTATAGAGTACAGCTTATCCTTTTACACCACCTGCCGTCAAACCACCAACTAACCAACGTTGAGCAAGTAAGAACACGATAGTAATCGGAAGTGCTGATAGTACAGCCGCTGCCGCAAAGTCACCCCATAGGTAGTTCTGAGGGTATAGGTACTGCTGCATACCTACTGCTAGCGTGTAAGAGTTCACATCTGTAAGTAGGATAGACGCTACTGGCACCTCACCCACTGTCGCGATGAAAGATAGGATAAACACAACCGCTAGGATTGGCACAGACAGCGGTAGTAGAACCAGTCTGAATGCTTGCCAAGGCGTTGCACCATCAAGGGCTGCTGCCTCTTCCAGAGAGTTATCAATCGTCTCAAAGTAACCCTTAATCGTCCATACGTGCAGTGCAATACCACCAAGGTAAGAGAAGATTAGACCACCGTGTGTGTTCAAGCCTAAGAACGGAATGTATTGACCAAGTTTGTCAAACAGCGCGTAGATTGCTACTAGAGCCAATACTGCTGGGAACATTTGGAAAATCATCATCGCTTTCAGGATTGTGTTCTTACCTTTAAAGCGCATACGAGCAAACGCGTAAGCCGATGTCGTAGACAGTGTCACAATCAGAATCGATGTGATACCTGCAACCTTCACTGAGTTCCATAACCAAGTTAGCACAGGGAACGGAGGTGACGTTACCGAGCCATCTGCGTTCGTTACTGACATACCCAATGCTAACTTCCAGTGTTCCAATGATGGGTTATCTGGAATCAAACTACCGGTTGCGAAGTTACCTTCACGGAACGAGATCGCGATGATCATCAGTAGTGGGAAGATAATCATTGCCAAGAAGCACCACAACACTGCATGCGTTGCCCACACTCGGTATTTAAGGCCTTTACCTTGTACCATAGCCATTGTCGTGCTCCTTAATCTTGAGACAGTTTAGTGAAACGAAGGTTTAGTAACGCTAGTGCACCAACCAATAGGAAGATAAGCGTTGCGATAGCACTTGCTAGACCGAAGTCTTGACCGCCGCCGCCTTCGAATGCAATTCGGTACGTGTAGCTTACAAGCAAGTCTGTGTAACCCGCTGGCTCAGAAGTACCAATCATGTTCGGGCCACCGTTCGTCAATAGTTGAATCATTACGAAGTTGTTGAAGTTAAAGGCAAACGCTGCAATCAATAGCGGTGTAAGCGGTTTAATCATCAATGGGAACGTAATGCGCTTGAAGTTATCAAGGAAGTTCGCACCATCGATTGCTGACGCTTCGTATAAATCATCAGGAATCGCTTTAAGCAGACCCATACATAGAATCATCATGTAAGGGAAACCTAGCCATGTGTTAACCATCAACACCATGGTTTTCGCTAAGATAGGGTCTGAGAACCAGTTCGGGCTTAAGCCGAAGATATTCTCGAGTACCATGTTGATCTCACCAAAGCTTTGGTTGAATAGACCCTTAAAGATAAGAATCGAGATAAACGCGGGTACGGCGTAAGGCAGAATCAGTAGAACACGATAAATAGAACGACCTTTCAACTCTTCCCATTGCACGATGTTAGCCAATACAAGGCCGATAACTAGCGTGAACGCTACGGTACATACCGAGAAGATAACCGTCCAAATAAAGATGCTGATAAACGGTTCTTTAATGCCGTCATCTTTCCATACACGCTCAAAGTTATGCGTACCAATGCTAACCACGAAACCTGGAGAGATGGTATTACCCGTAAACTCACCATTTGCATCAACAGGCTGGTAGAAACCCACATCCATATTTGGCTTGAGAACTTCACCCGTTTCATTGTTGATTAACGTTTCTTCATCGTCTTGTAGCGTGTAAAGCGGAGCAACAGAAGCAAACTTACGTAAGCCACTCATGCGGATGTCACCACCGTCAGGTAGATTGAAATCAACACCACTGATTGCTGCTCGGTTTTGAATGATCGCTTTGATCTTCTCTTTTTCACCTTGCGCAGACTCAATAACAGATAGGTCCATCTCTGTTTCTGTCATATTGTCTAGAGAAAATACGTCAGTCGCTAACAGTTGATCGCCATCTTTTACAACGATCTGGTGACCGTCATCTGTCTTGTACAAAGTAAATGGGTAGCTCTCACCGCTTTGGAAAGAACGGTCTAAAAGAACGGTTTGAGTACGCTCTAGAGAAAGTTGGTTTTTCGCGCTGTAGTTAGTAAACGCAAGCCCTACGGTGTATGCCAATGGGAAAAGAATGAACAAGATCATTCCGGCAATACCTGGGTAAATATAACGGTGGGCGTAAGTTTTTTTACTACCAAAAATGTAAAGTGCCAAAGCCGTTAAGATCACTGTAAGCAGCGCAAAAGCGAGCTCACCGCGAGAATACATTAGAATTGTAGCGTAGCCGTTTATTAAGCCAACGCTACCAAGCAACCCCCATTTAATGAAGACGCTTTTACTGCCTGGAAGGCTTGATGGTGCTGGGATAGCATCTGTACCTTGAACTGACTGCATAGAGGAACCTGCTAGCGATATAGATAAAAAAATAGAAAAGTAAGGAGAGGTTACCCTCTCCTTAAAAGGTAGTGCCTGGGTGTTACTTAACCATACGACCTTCAGCAGCTTTTAGTGCTTGGTCTACTGATTGACGGCCGTCAACTACGTTGCCGATCGCTTCTTCCATGCTGTACCAGAATGTTGTGAACTGAGGGATGTTAGGCATGATTTCACCGTTCATCGCGTTGTCCATTGTTGCTGCAATACGAGTATCGCTGTCTAGTTGACGTTGGAAAGAGTTAAGAGCAACAGCGCCTAGTGGCTTGTCGTCGTTCAGGCTCTTCATACCTTCATCTGTTAGTAGGTAGTTTTCCATGAACTCAACAGCTAGGTCGCGGTTTGGAGACGCAGTGCTGATACCACCTGCCCATACACCAACGAAAGGTTTAGACGCTTTACCGTTGAACTTAGGTAGTGTTGTTACGCCGTAATCTACACCAGCTTTCTTGATGTTTTCCCAACCCCAAGGGCCGTTGATTGTCATTGCAACGTTACCCGCAACAAATTCAGACTCAGCAACTGAGTAATCCATGTCTGCAGAGATAACCTTGTCTTGTACCATCTTCTCGATGAAACCTAGAGACTTCTGAACACCATCAGTCGCTACGCCCGCATCTTTAATGTCGTAACCTTCTGCAGTCTGTTTGAATGCGTAACCGCCGTCAGCTGCAAGTAGAGGCCATGTGAAGTAAGCGCCGCCACGTAGAGGCCACATGATCGCTTTCTTGCCGTCTTTTTTAAGTTCAGCATCAAGTGCTGGGATTTCTTCCCAAGACTTAGGTGGGTTAGGAACAAGCGCTTTGTTATAAATTAGCGAAACTGACTCAACAGCAACAGGGTATGCGATTGTTTTACCTTCGTATGAAACAGCGTCCCATGCGAAGTCTACGATACCTTCTTTAGTTTCTTTAGAAGGTTTGATATCAACAAGAAGTCCCGCTTCTGCATAGCCGCCAAAACGGTCATGTGCGTAGAAGATCATGTCTGGGCCATCGCCAGCTGCTGCTACTTGAGGGAATTTCTCTTCTAGCTTGTCAGGGAAAGCGACGGTTACTTTAACACCAGTATCTTCTTCGAAGCGTTTACCTACTTCAGCCATGCCTTCATAAGCTTTGTCACCACCTACCCAGATTGTTAGTTGTCCTTCTTCGATAGCAGCATTTGCACCAAAAGAACCCAGAGCAACTATTGTACCTAGAGCTACAGCGCTTAGAGCGTTTTTCATGTGAATATCCTTTTTATATTTATACGTAGGGCACATCTACCAAGACGAGCCAGTTTTCGGAGGTTATGATCTGAGAAAACAGACCCTAGCTCATCATCCCAGCCACTACGCCCTAGCTATTATGGCTTAAATTCGTGATCGCCATCCGGTCAGATTAGAGACTGCAATCACAAAACGTATACTCATCGTGATCAACATCACCGTTACGTGGTGGATTTATTTGAACTGGATCGCCAATTATTAATAACCCCATTTATCTACTCCTCCCCTCCTACTCCCCCTAGTTAATTTTCCATTAGGAGGATGTACCCTTACGCCAATTCACCGAAACTGCATTCATCCAAGAGTGGATAGTAAGAACCCTTTACCGGCAAGTGTTATGCGTTGACGCATTATTCATTTAGTTGGCTTCACTGCCCGCTGGTGTCTTATATTAGCATCGAGCTAAATCTGTGATTGAATCACGGGGGAGGTTTAGCTGGATGTGGGGGAAATGGGCATCAGTTTGGCTATGACGGGTGGGCTTGGTTAAAGAAGCCAAGTCTCACCCACTTTTTTCTTACTCACTCAATACTTACCAATTCCTACAGTTACTGCTGACCCAAAAATTTCTTATAATGATAAGCAGTAAAACTTAAAATTTGATCGATCGAGGACAAGCTAGATGGCGAGTGTCACGTTAAAAAACGTTTATAAATCATATGGTGATGTACAGATTTCTAAGGACGTAACCTTAGACATCAACGAAGGTGAATTCGTAGTATTCGTTGGACCATCAGGTTGTGGTAAATCGACGCTATTACGTTGTATCGCAGGTCTAGAAGACATTACGTCTGGTGATTTGTACATTGGCGACCAACGCATGAATGACGTTGAACCGTCAAAGCGTGGCGTAGGTATGGTATTCCAGTCTTATGCGCTTTACCCTCACCTTAACCTATACGACAACATGTCTTTCGGTCTTAAGCTAGCAAACGCAAATAAAGCTGAGATCGACAAACGCGTTGAACATGCGGCAGAAATCCTTCAGCTTGGTCACCTTCTTGAGCGCCAACCTAAAGCGCTTTCTGGTGGTCAACGTCAACGTGTTGCGATTGGTCGTACTCTGGTTTCTCAACCAAACGTATTCCTACTTGATGAGCCTTTATCAAACCTAGATGCCGCGCTACGTGTTCAAATGCGTTCGCAAATCACCAAGCTACAGCGTCAACTGGGTTGTACCATGATCTACGTTACCCACGACCAAGTGGAAGCGATGACAATGGCGGATAAGATCGTTGTTCTGGATGGTGGTTATGTATCTCAAGTCGGTAAGCCGCTTGACCTTTACCACTACCCTCAAAACCGTTTCGTTGCTGGCTTTATTGGCTCACCGAAGATGAACTTCATGTCGGTACACATTGAACAAGCTGAAGCAGAACGCGTATTGGTACAACTTTCTAATGGCATGACTTTCTGGATCCCTGTTGATGGTACGACTGTCAATGCTGGCGATCGTATGTCTCTGGGTATTCGCCCTGAACACTTGATGTCTGCTGAATCAGGTGACGCGACGATTGAAGCTGACGTGATGATGGTAGAGAAACTAGGTAACGAAACTCAGGTTTACCTAAACCTTGAAAGTGCCGATGCTGATGTTATCTATCGCCAGCCAGACACGTTGAAAATCGAATCAGGTGACAAGTTGGCGATTGGTATTCCAGCGCACCGTTGTCACCTGTTCCACAGCGATGGCCGCGCATGTCGTCGTTTGTACAAAGAATACGGCACAGACTAATCGCTTAGCCTTTTAGGATATAACTTGCCCATATCGAATCCCTCTTACTCAGTAAGGGGGATTTTTTTATGTGCTGGATATTTTTATGTGTTGGATACGAGTTTCACTTACATTGAATAGTTCATGAGTCAGCCACTCGGTCTTTCGCTAGCGGCAATAAAAAAGGTCTAGCAAGCGCTAGACCTTTATCTGTTAGTTAGGCTATGAACCCAACCGCTAATATCACTTCTTTCAGACATGAAACCTGTCTAAATCAACTTAGTGAATTGGCGTATCATTCTGTTTGTTGAACTGGCCAAAATGCTTCTCTAACACTTCAGGAGTCAGTTTGCCTTCCGCCTCTAGTCGCTTGAACTCAGCAACAATTGCTTTTTGCTCTTCAAGTGATGGCAGTTTCACCTCAGGCTCATCGCCCATCTCTTGAGTCATCTGCTCTAGTTCTTTTTCAAAATCGCTCATGATACTTACCTAAATATTAAACCTAACGAGATTTTACTCATTTACGCCCTATGATGCTAGGGCGATTGAGTGCAAAGCCCGAAACCAGATCAAGCGAACGTCAGTTAGAAGAAAACAAGCACGTAAATAAAAAGAGCTGAATTCACGATTAAATGAATCCAGCTCTTAGTTTATGTATCTTTGTAAGCCATGCTACAGCTTAAAGGGATTAAAGCTTAAATGAACCAACCATCTTATCTAGACGAGACGATAGATCACGAAGCTCTTGGCTCGCTTCAGCAAGTTGCTCAGCCGTGCCCGTTGTCACTTCGTTGATTGCGTTAATCTCTTCAATGTTCTGGTTGATGGTGTGAACTACGGTTGATTGCTCTTCCGTTGCCGTTGCCACTTGAGTGTTACGGTCTGTGATATCAACGATACGGTCTGAAATGCCACTCAGCACGTCTACCGCTTCATCCGAAGCCGATACACCTTCAAGGGTAATCACCTTACCCGCACTCATTGCCGTTACCGCATCTTTAGCATCGCTTTGCAGTTGGTTGATCATCTTTTGAATCTCTTCCGTTGAATCTGCGGTACGGCTTGCTAGGTTACGTACTTCATCCGCTACAACCGCAAAACCACGACCTTGCTCACCAGCACGGGCGGCTTCAATTGCAGCGTTTAATGCGAGTAAGTTAGTTTGCTCTGAAATATCACGAATAACACCCAGAATAGAACCGATGTCTTGAGTTGTAGAAGCCAGTTGCTCTACTACCTGACCCGTGCTTTCAATATCTTGCGCCAAACGACTGATCGCGTCTTTTGCTTTGTTCACCACAGAGCGGCCTACTTCCGTATTGCCTGAAGCTTGAGTTGCCGTTTCTGCTGCGGTTGCCGCGTTCGATGCAATCTCGCTGATGGTCATACCCATTTGGTTAATTGCAGCCACCACTTGAAGCGTTTGGTCGCGCTGTTCTTGGCTGTTGTCGTGGGTGATGTGGGCTTTGCTAGAAACACTCTCTGCCGCCACTTGAAGCGCTTGGCTTGTCGAACACACCTCTTTCATCGACTCGTGAATCTTTTCAATGAATCCGTTGAAGCCTTTTGAAAGCTGTGCAATTTCATCGTTGCCTTTCACTTCGATACGCTGTGCAAGGTCACCGTCGCCTTCACCTAAGTCGCCGAAACGCTTAGCCAAAAGCTTGATCGGTTGAGTAATGCTGTTCGCCAGAACTACGCCCATTAGGATAAAGACTAACGCCACAACCGCAGTCATGATCAGCATCTTCTGCGCAGTCGCATCAAGCTCAGCAAACACTTCACCGGTTGGTACCACACCAATAACGAACCAGTCCATTGAAGACACATACAAGCTCGCCACGAACAGCTCTTGGCCTTGGCTTTCTGTAGTAATCAGGTTGAAGCCCGACTTGTTCAGTAGTTGGCTTGCTTGAGGACCGTAAAGTTGTTGAAGTGAAGAGTCACTGCGAGAACGCTCGCGATGAATTTGAACATCACCTTGGCTATCGGTTAAGAAGACAAAACCGGTATTTTCAATCTTGAAACCGTTCAGCAGGTTAACCATGTCATCCATCGACTTTGATAGACCAGACATAGCCAAACCAGAAGGCTGTTGGTAGTTAGCAAACATCTTCACTTCGCCATTGGCTTCTTGGAACATGCTCACCATGGTCGGCTGTCCAGATTGCGTAAAGCCAAAGAACCAACCATCTTGCTGTTGGTTTAACTGACGTAGGAAGCCATTTTGGTTCCAGTAGTAAGCAGTTTGACGGTTCGCCACTGAGGCATCGTTCAACTGATACTGGTTACGAACATTGTTCAGCTGTTTCACCAGTTTATTTTCTAGTGCGGGATCGCGATCGGTCGATTCGATAGCATCAGAAATAAATTCATTTGAAGCAATTTGCTCCGCCGCTAGTAATAGCTGAGAGACTTCTCGGTCAATTTCACCATTGATTCGCTCTAGCATTCCTGGAAGTTCAATATCGATCAATCGATGACTTAATACATCTCTTGCTTGTTGTTGTGCCATTGCGCCGACAATCACTGTCGATGCAAGAACCGCAAAGGTAATTCCAAGTACAACTTTTTGCTTGATACTCAGAGAGTTAGTTTTAAACATATTTGGACCTTTAAAAAGAATCGCTCGTTATTGGTATACCCTGAACAGGACTTTTTTAGTGCACTCCAACAAGCAATGCACAATCTGAGTGATGTATCGGCCACAACCAATAAAACTAGAGACTTTCTTCTCAAAAAACTGCAAATATGATGTAACAATTAGAAATATTCACCTTGAGCATGAATTAACTAAGCAAATACCGCATTGTCGAGAGTCAATTTTAGTTCTCACCCCCTGAGACCCAACCGAACTCAAACCACTCCCCACCGCCGAGCTTTTGTATATAAAAACCAATTGATATAGTAATAATCACAACCTAACGATGTTTTTAGCTAACCACTTGTAAATATTTCCAATTTTGAAAAAATAAATTACGCAAATGTACTGGAACTTTTTCCTCGAAATCAGTGACCAATACTCAAAATAAAAATCAAATGGATACCCAGAGAGTCCAAAATGCACAAAACAAATTTCGAAGTCCTTCAAAACTATCTAGAGTCTCAAATCATTGGTCAAAAAGAGCTCGTTAAGCAACTGATGATCGCCCTTTTAGCAGATGGTCATATCCTCGTTGAAGGACCTCCCGGCTTAGCAAAAACTCGCGCAGTAAAATCATTGGCTGACTGTGTTGAGGGTGACTTCCACCGTATTCAATTCACTCCCGATCTGTTGCCAGCTGATTTGACGGGTACCGACATTTTTCGCCCTGAGACTGGGGAGTTCACCTTCCAATCAGGCCCGATTTTCAACTCACTGATTCTAGCGGATGAGATCAACCGAGCTCCGGCGAAAGTTCAAGCGGCAATGCTGGAAGCGATGGCAGAAAAACAAGTAACTGCCGGTCGAAAAACCTATGCGCTGCCTGAGCTATTTTTGGTAATGGCAACACAGAACCCAATTGAACAAGAAGGGACTTACCCGCTACCGGAAGCTCAGTTAGACCGATTCTTGCTTCACCTAGAGGTTGAATACCCAGATATGGAAAGCGAGCTTGAGATCTTACGACTCAACCGTGGTGAGGCTCAAGGTAACGAATCAGCTCAGCCACAACAGATATCTCAGCAAACGATCTTTGAAGCGCGCCAAGAAGTGCTCAACATTCACATGGCAGACACCATTGAGCAGTACATCATCAGACTGGTTATGGCGACTCGCCAACCTAAGCAATACAGTGACCAACTTGATCAATGGTTAGACATGGGTGTCAGCCCGCGTGCAACCATTGCGTTAGACCGTTGTGCCCGCGCTCACGCTTGGCTTGCAGGACGAGATTACGTCACGCCACAAGACGTTCAAGCGATGGCATTCCCTGTGTTACGCCACCGTCTACTGCGCAGCTACCACGCACAAGCTGAAGGTGTCACCGCAAACCAAGTGATCGCACACCTTATTTCATTGGTTGGCAGCGCATAGGGATACGCGCATGAATAATCAACTACCCAACCATAGTGACGGCGTCACGTTAAATCTGGATGAGCTGCTGCAATACAAAGCGCAGTCTGTTCGCTGGTTGCCTCCCGCCAAGAGCCTTTGGTCACAGCTTAACGGCCAACACGAGAGCAACCGTAAAGGTCGCGGGATGAATTTCTCTGAAGTTCGTCAATATCAAGCGGGAGATGACATTCGCAGCATTGATTGGCGTGTAACAGCCAGAACGGGCAAAGCGCATACCAAACTTTTCTCTGAAGAACGAGAACAGCCTGTCATTTTATTCTTGGATCTATCAAGCAGTATGATTTTCGGCTCAACCTTGTTGCTGAAATCGGTTCAACTTGCACACTTTGCTAGCCAACTGTGCTGGCTTACTGTGGCTCAAAAAGATCGAATTGGCGCGGTGATCGATACTGGCAAAGAGGTCATTGAGATTAAGCCAAGTGCAAGCAACCATGCTCCACTGCGTATTTTGCAAAAAGTCATAGAAATCAATAATACGGCACTGACTAATCACGACAATCATAATGACACGACCTTAGAGCATGGACTGAAATCTCTGCACCAGCTTTGCCCTAAAGGAAGCGATATTATTATGCTCAGTGACTTTGTGCGTTACCAAGAAAGTGACTACTCACTTATCAGTCAAATTCGCCGACACAACAGAGTACGTCTTGTGCATTTCTACGACCCGCTAGAGCAAGGTGAAACCACCTATAAAGGCTCTAAACAGGTCACCGATGGCAGCAAAACTCAATGGTTTAATTTCTCTTCTAATAAAGAAAAGCAAAAGCTTAACCATGCTTTTTCGCTTAAGAAACAGCAGCTGCAACAGATGGGGTTATCTCTCGCGATACCTTATAGCTCGCTGTCGAGTGCGCAGTCACTCATGAGCCAGATATCAGGAGCTCAGTCATGAAACAGCCCTTAGATTTAAGTCCGGTGATTGCGCCAGACGCCCCGACTTGGTGGCCTTTGGCGTGGGGTTGGTGGGCAGTCATTATCACAGCCATTTTCCTGATTGCCTTGGTGTTTTTCATTCTAAAACGTAGAAAAAACAATCAACAGGCGAAACAAGAAGCGCTGTCTTACTTTAGTAATAGTCAGTCCCAAGATGGCTTGTCTCCGAGCAAAGCTCAAGACATCGTTCGTCAAGCAGCACTGAGCTATTTCCCTCGTGAAAAAATTGCAGGTTTGTCTGGTGATGATTGGTTGAAGTTCTTAGATGCGCAATTGGCGAAGCCGTTATTTGTAGCAAAACAATCCCAGTGGCAACAAGCGCTCTATCAAGATGTAGCCCTTATGAACGACGAACAGAAAAAGGCTCAACAACAATTAGTTAATGATTGCGAAACTTGGCTTCGTAAAGCCCTTCCTCCTAAGCGAGGTCTTTATGAGTGATTTTCTAAGCCCTATGTTTCTAAGCGGGGACTTGCTAAACATCGAGTTCGTTTGGTGGTGGATGTTCTTCATCGCGCCACTGCCGTTGCTCGTTTACTTGTTCTCACCAAAGTCAGAATCAAGCCATGTCCTAAGACTTCCATTTCTGCCAGAAGACAGTAATACCAAAACACCGAGCAGTCGCTTACCAAAGGCGTTGTCCGTGATTATCTGGCTTCTGCTGGTTACGGCGAGCGCGCGCCCTGTATGGTATGGCGAACCGGTAGAGTTTCAACCGAAACATCGTGATTTGATGTTGGTTGTCGACCTCTCCTACTCGATGAGCCAAGAAGACATGCAGTTCAATGGCGAATACATCGACCGCTTGTCGGCGGTGAAACGCGTATTGAGTGACTTTATTGAGCGACGAAAAGGCGACCGAGTTGGACTGGTGTTATTTGCTGATCACGCCTACTTGCAGACCCCGCTTACGCTAGATAGAGATACGCTTTCACAACAGCTCAATCAAGCGGTGTTAAAGCTGATTGGTACTCAAACAGCGATTGGTGATGGTATTGGTCTTGCCACCAAAACCTTTGTCGATAGCGATGCGCCCCAACGTGTAATGATTCTACTCAGCGACGGCAGTAATACCGCCGGGGTATTAGACCCATTAGAAGCGGCGGATATTGCAAAGAAATACGACGCAACGATTTACACCGTGGGCGTCGGTGCAGGCGAGATGATGGTCAAAGAGTTCTTCATGACGCGCAAAGTCAATACTGCTCAAGACTTGGATGAACGTACACTAATAGAAATTGCCAAACGCACCGGCGGTCAGTACTTCCGAGCGCGTGACAGCAAAGAGTTAGCGACGATTTACGACACCATTAACCAGTTAGAGCCCGTGACGAACGCCACTAAGATCTGGCGACCGCAACAAGAGTGGTTTGTATGGCCACTGTCGGCGGCAATGTTCTTCGCATTTATGCTGTTAGCCATTAGGAGAAACAATGTCTAACTTTACTTTTATCTACCCATATTGGTTCTTGGCGCTTGCCGTGCTGCCCGCTATTTGGTGGCTGAGCAAGACACAGTCCAAACAAGGATTACTCGCGTCACACATCGCCCGTTACTTGGCGCCAGAATCAAGCAAGCCATCGAAAAATCGCAGTACTTACTTCGGTATTTGGTGGCTGGTCGGCGTTATTGCGTTAGCTGGGCCAAGCTTCGAGAAAAACGAACAACCAAGCTTTGAAAAAACGCAGGCACGAGTTGTGATCATGGACATGTCGATGTCAATGTATGCCACAGATATTAAGCCGAATCGCTTAACTCAAGCGCGATACAAGGCTCTTGATCTGCTTTCATTATGGAAGGAAGGGCTAACAGGCATGGTGGCGTATGCTGGGGATGCTTACACCATTAGCCCGCTAACGTCAGACATCAACACCATCAAAAACCTAGTGCCTAACCTATCGCCAGATATCATGCCTTATCAAGGTGGTGATGCCGCATCAGCCGTTAAGCTTGCGATTGATATGATGACTCGCGCGAATATCTACCAAGGTGATTTGGTATTGATTGCTGATGACATCGATGACCAAGAGAAGAAGCAGATCGACTCCCTACTCTATGGCAACGATTGGACATTGTCGATTCTAGCTGTAGGGAGTGAAAACGGTGCGCCAATCTCGTTACCTACGGGGTCGATGCTGCAAAGCGACTCAGGACAAACCGTGGTGGCAAGAACCAACTTGAAGAACATGCGCGAGCTTACACGCAGCTATGGTGGCACGTTCACTGAAGTTCAATTTGATAACTCAGATGTTGAACACATCGCGAGCTACCTCGACCGCGTTGCAACAACATTGGAAGTAACCAAGACCAAGAACTCACTCAACACCAGAGTAAACAACGGTTTCTGGTTACTGCCTTTGCTATTACTTCCGGCACTTGGATTATTCAGGAAAGGGGTTATTTGGTGTGCCTTAGCTGGAGTTATCTCTTTTAGCCAACCAAATACTGCGTTTGCGAACCCGTGGAAAACCGATGATCAAGTAGGCTATCAGCTGTATCAGGACGAGGACTTCCAACAAGCTGCTGAACAGTTCACCCAACAAGAGTGGAAAGGCATTGCTCAATACAAAGCCGGTGATTTCGAAGCCGCAGAGCAGACGCTGCAAGACCTTTCTGGTGAAGATGCTCGCTACAACCTTGCTAACGCCCAAGCCCAACAAGGTAAGTACGATCAAGCAATAGAAGAGTATCAACGTATTCTCGAAATCAACCCTGAGCATGCTTATGCGAAGAAGAACTTAGAGGTCGTCGAACAAGCCCAGAAGCAACAGCAACAGCAACAGCAACAGCAACAGCAACAGCAAGGCGATTCTGACTCCAAAGACCAGAATGACCAAAATCAGCAAGGTCAGCAAGGTCAGCAAGGTCAGCAAGGTCAGCAAGGTCAGCAAGGTCAGCAAGGTCAGCAAAATGATTCTTCGCAAGGCTCACAGGATCAACAACAAAACTCTGCAGACGCTGAAAATTCGCAGAGCAAAGCTGATAGCCAATCTCAAAACACAAACCAAGATCAAGCCGAAGACCAATCGAGTGCAAACGCAGGCGAACAAGAGGGCGAGCAATCTAAGCAGCCAAGTACAGCAAACCAGTCTGAGGAAAAAGAACAGGATAAGTCGCAGCCTCAAAGTGCAAGTGCACAGCAAGCTTCAAACGAGAAAGGTGCTAAAGATGCTCAACAAGCTGTAGCACAAGCCTCAGAGAAGCCGCTATCAAATGACCCGGATATGCGAAAGCTTGAGCAGGTAGAGAGTGCGCGTGACCCAAGCCAACTGCTTAAAGCGCAAATGATTTTACAAGCACAACAAAAAAGTGCTCCTAACAACCAGAACAAAAAGTGGTAACCATGCGATTTTTAAACAAGCCATTTTTATCCGTACTCCTAACATTGTTGTTGGGAGCTTTCTCGTCCTTCTCAGTATTGGCTGCAAACGCCGTGGCGAGCGTTTCACATAACAGTGTCACCAAAGATGAAGTGTTCCTTCTTAGAGTTGCAACCGATGAAAAGGTCTCCTCTGATGCTCTAGATCTAACAGCGCTCCAGCAGGACTTCTATGTCGGTACACCAAGCTTTGGCTCGTCGATGCGAATCGTCAATGGCAGCCGTTCGGTGTCAAGCGAGTGGAACATCACCCTTGCTCCACTGCGCTTAGGCCGGATACAGATCCCTAGCTTTGACATTGAAGGGGCTAAAACCAAGCCTATCACCATCAATGTCGCCGTTAATAAAGCGGCGCCAACTCAACATGACATGGCTGAGTTTCAACTTAATCTCAGCAAGAACTCACTATACCCACAAGAGACCGCAGAGCTTGATGTAAAGCTGATCATTAAAGCGGATCCAAGAAGGCTTCAAGATCCGAAAATCGCGCCACCGAGCTCTTCAGGCTTAGATGTGGAACCTATTGGGGAATCGAAGCAATTTCAAGACGTTCTCAATGGAAAGGAGGTGACGGTAGTTCAACAGTCATTCCGTATCTCGTCACAAAAAGCAGGTCAATTTAAGCTGAACGGGCCGAAGCTAACAGGAGCTGTTGTCTACTCAACCAATAACTCTAGTACAACACGTTTGTTCCAACTCGACACACCCGTTGAAACCTTAGATGTCACCGTAAAGGATGTGCCAAAAGGCTACAAGGGTGAGTGGTTACCAACATCAAACTTCAAATTGATACAGCAATGGTCGGATAGCCAAGGTAACGAATTAACCAGTACCAATGGATTAGAAGGCGACAAGCAAGCCATCGAAATAGAAGCGGGGGATTCTTTAACTCGTACTATTACCATGACGGCGAGTAACTTAACGCAGCACCAACTGCCGAAGCTGAATATCACCTACCCTAAATCGGTTCGTGTTTATGAAGAAAAGCCGCAATTTGGTACCACACAGTCCGGCGATGCGGTGGTGGTGTATAAACAGGTTCTAATCCCAAAAGAGGCAGGAAACATCTCACTTCCGGATGTTTCCCAAGCTTGGTTCAATACTGATGCCCAATCAGAACAAACCAGTAAAGCTCAGGGCCTAGAGCTAACAGTAACAGCAAGTGATCGTGTTGTATCAAGCGCACCTCCTGTTGCTAGCGTGCCGCTCCAACAAACAGCGCCAACGGTGATTAACGTCGATAACCCAGGGTTCTGGCCTTATCTCACCGCCCTATTTGCAGCTTTGTGGCTAATCAGCTCAGCATTGGCATTCTACTTCTGGTCACGCCGCGGTGTAACGACAAAACCAACACACACTGTTGAACGTCAATCAGATACCGCAGAAGCGCTTATTGAAGCTCTAAGAACGAAAGATGGCGTGATGACCAGAACCTTATTTGAGCAATGGAAATATGAAAATACAGATCTAAGTGATGAGACGTTACAAACCGTTGAAGCCGAACTCACCAAGCTAAACCAAAGCCTTTATGGTGAAGCCGGTTCACCAGCCCAAACATGGAGCCCTGAGCTGGCAATCAAAACTGTGAAGAAGCCCAAGAGAGTTGCGAGTAAAAAGCATAATAGTTCGCTAGAAAATCTTTAGTCGACGCTGTTCATCAAGAACAGTAAAACACAAAGGCCGTTGATCATCTTGAGATCAACGGCCTTTATTTTAAGAAAGAGAGGCTGTGACTTTTTTACGTTTTAAGGCAGAAACAATTCGATTTCGCCCCGAGTCTTTGGCTTGATACAAGGCTTTATCTGCCTTGCCATACAACAAATCAAAATCGAACTGATGCTGGTCAGACGTTATCGAGGCATAGCCAACGGATGCCGTTAAATATGGGCTGGTACTACTTTCACAATGCAGGATTTTTGCCTCTTCAATGCATTTTCTAATCGACTCTGCACGTTGCTTTGTCTCTGAGTGATTCGTGCCAATCATCAACAACATAAACTCCTCTCCGCCAATCCGGCAGAAGGTTTCTTTATCATTGTGAACATGGGCATTCAGTATCTCACCTACCGTCCTCAGAGCCGCATCCCCTTCAGTATGACCATAGACACTGTTGTACAAACCAAAGTGGTCGAGGTCGACAAGAATCAAGCCAAATGTAATTTCGTTCTGTAAGGCAAAGGCACCTTGATCGTCACCGTTCAAGTCTTCTAGAACCTGCGACAACATACGGCGGTTTCCAAGGCGCGTCAGTGGGTCTAATTTAGAAATGATATCCAATTGCTCATTCGCCAACTCTAGCTCTTGGGTACGCTTACTGACTTCTTGCTCCAATGTTTCATTGAGCTTTTTCAGTTCCTCTTGCGCCATGGTTCTTTGCAACACCTCTGCGAGGCTAGAGGCAAAGATACGAATTACTTCGCGAAGCTGGGAAGTTAAAGGGCTGCGTGTTAACAAGTTATCAGCAGCGATAAACGCAATCGGCTCACCCGTATTGGTGGTGAGCATGGTCATTGCCGTCCAACCGACTCCCACAATATTGAAATCGTGATAGATAGGAACTGATTCTTCAAAGGCAACTTGATTAGGGCAAGCACGAGCTGCGGCTACAATGTCACGTTCCACCAGCTCAGAGCGATAATAGGACTCATCGACAATATCGCCTTTGATGTCAGTGCCCCAAGTACCTTGCATGTAACTGCACTTTTTGTCTGTTAGGAAAACAGCCAGTCGATCGATACCTAGATGTTGAATCGCAAAACTAACCGCGGACTTACAGACTTCACTGACGCTATCGCATCGAGACAGCTCAACCATGCTCGAGTGCAACATACGTATGTTCTGCTCTTGGCGCTTGCGAATATAGATTTGAGAAAGCAAAGAGCCAAAAGACTCAAGCATCTGCTTTTGATAGTTAGTAATCGGTGAGCGATGAATGTAGTTATCCATGGCGATCCAGCCGACAGGTTTGTCGCCTTCACGCAAGATAAGCATGCCATTCCACCCCTGCCCGACCACCTTACCTTCTGTATACAGGGGCGCATTATCGATGATGACTAGATTAGTATGGTTATCAGACAGCGCTTCAATGTATTCCGCTTCAAGTTGGTGCAAATCGTATTGAGTGTGGTGTTCACTGTTGGTTTTACCCGCTTCGTCAGTGCCATAAGTGCCGCTGAAACAACGCTTTTTCATATCAAGCAACATGAAGATCGCACGATCAAACCCTAACCTGTCTCGCACAGCCTCAACCGATGCTTTATACAAAGCATCGAGTGACTCAGGGTTAGAAAGCTCAAGCGCGACCTGATGAACCAGCTTCATGTTCTCTACAAACAGCTCACGTAACTTTATCTCATCTAAGTATTGAGCTTCACGTGTGTCTCTGTGTTTGATTTCTAGCGCCGCGTTCTTTTCGGCACGAATACATTGCCAACGGGCAGCCGCGAGCTGTAACACATCAAGATCTTGGTCAAAGGTTTGATTAACCTTCTCAGCATTGCAATTTTGAACAATTAAATAAGTTCTGGAGGCAGGTGCGTTGTCGAGCATCATGATAAACGACTCCCCACCAAGCACTTTCATGTGTTCCCACTTGCAGGTGTTGATAGCCATTGGCAAAACCCCGTCTGCGGTATCAAACTGTGAGACCCACGGCCAAAATGTAGAGGGGTAGCTCGCCAATGAGGTTAGGTCGCCATAAGAAAAAAGCGGTAATGCGTCGCTCTCCGGCGTCGGTTCAGCAAATATTCCTATCCCTTTTGGAGTAAGTACCTTAACCAGATAGTCAAAAAGAGACTCAGCCAACAGACGATGGTCGCGTGTCGCAGATATTTGTTTTGCAAAGGCTTTAACAGGCACAGCTTCCTTCCATTGGCGATTAAGAATAAAGCAAAAATACAGAAGGCTTGATATGCAATCAATGTAAGTAAAAATGAGATGTTAAGCGGGTCGCAGTTTCACCTTTAACATTATCACAAGCATGAGAAGGACGACAAAAATGGGATTCTCTGCCCAAAATCACATCGACATTGGGGATTTTTTAGACACATAAAAAAGCCCCACCTATAGTGGGGCAAAACTTCCATCGCTTATAGTTATAGTGATAATTCTGTTGTTCTATTCGATTATCTAACCTGCGTTTCAGTTAGTGTGCACAGGTATCTAATCGCTTAAACACCGCACGTAAATAATCGATTAACCGAAGTCACCGTTTACGTAACCTTTAGTACGATCATCTTTTGGTTCACTGAAGATAACGCTGGTTTCGTTATGCTCTACAAGCTCTCCCATTAGGAAGAAAGCAGTACGGTCTGAGATACGACGCGCTTGCTGCATTGAGTGCGTTACGATAACGATAGTGAAGTCTTTCTTCAGATCTTCCATCAATTCTTCAATCTTGTGTGTCGCGATTGGATCTAGAGCCGATGTTGGTTCATCCATCAGGATTACATCTGGTTCCATTGCAATGGTACGTGCGATACATAGACGCTGTTGTTGACCACCAGACAGACCAAATGCATGCGCTTTAAGACGGTCTTTTACTTCATCCCACAGTGCAGCACTGCGTAGCGAGCGCTCAACCACTTCATCGATGTGTTTTTTGTCTTTGATACCTTGAGCACGTAGGCCGTATGCCACGTTCTCGTAGATGCTCATTGGGAACGGGTTTGGCTTTTGGAATACCATGCCTACGCGGATACGTAGGTCAGCGACATCGATATTACCGTAGATGTCAGTGCCATCCATATCCAGCTTACCCTTAATCGTAACGCCTTCAATTAGGTCATTCATGCGGTTCAAACAACGCAATAGTGTTGATTTACCACAGCCAGACGGGCCAATCAGAGCAGTAACCTGGCGAGTTGGAATTGGCAGGTTGATAGATTTAAGCGCTTGGTTGTCGCCGTAAAACAGATCTAGGTTCTCAATATCAAATTTATTCATGTTCGTAATCTCTAAATTCTTAAATTCGTGTCTAACTTGATGCTTTCTTTATCACGGGGGCTCGCTTTATTTATGAGCCAGCTAATGAGCTTAGTAAGTTGCCGTGTTGAAGCGTCTCGCAATCAGTTTTGTAACCATGTTGATCAAGAGAACCAGTACGATTAGGACTGTCGCCGTGCCGTAGGCTTGGTTCCACTCATCGATAGTAAATAGCTCTGTTGTCAGCTTATATAGGTGAACCGTTAGTGTACGGCCAGAATCGAATACCGACTCAGGAACACGTGCCACCATACCTGCTGTTAAAAATACAGGTGCTGATTCGCCAATTACACGACCAATACTAAGAATGACCGAAGTTAAGATACCTGGCATTGCGCTTGGTAAGATCAAACGCCAAATAGTGTAGATTTTTGAAGCGCCAAGGCCGTATGAGCCTTCGCGGTAAGTTTGTGGCACTGCCATCAATGCTTCTTCTGTAGTACGAATGATTACAGGAAGAATCAGGATACTTAGCGTTAGTGCACCCGACAGAATCGAGAAGCCAAGACCAAGAATCGAAACAAAGAAGGTCATACCGAACAGACCAAAGATGATCGATGGGATACCAGCTAACGACTCAGTACAGAATCGAATCACTTTCACCAATCGGCTACCTACTTTCGCATATTCAGTTAAGTATATCGCCGTCATGATGCCCAGTGGCGCGGCTACCGCAATCGATGCGATTACCATGTAGATCGTGGCAATGATCATTGGGAAAATACCACGTTCTTCACCAGTACGAGTGTAATCGTCAGTGATGAAGTTCCAATCTACGTATTGCAGACCGTTCGATAGGATGTACCAAATAATCCAGAATAAGAAACCAACGGTTACAGCTGCAGCTGCCCAGATAAAACCTTTTAGGATGTTATCTTTGGTTTGACGTGCTTGTTTTAGTTTTACGCGATCCATATTACTTATCCTCGCCTACTTCGCTTTTTCACGGTTAAGATAAAGTAGAGCACCATTTAACATCATGATGAACACTAGAAGTACAACACCTGTTGCGTACAGTGCGTTAGCGTGAACGCCACTTGCGTAAGACATTTCAATTGCAATGTTTGCTGTTAGCGTACGAGCAGAGTCCAAAATGCCTTCTGGCATTGCTGGCGCGTTACCCATAACCATGATGATTGCCATCGTTTCGCCAAGTGCGCGGCCGATACCCAAAATCACACCAGTCATAATGCCTGAACGTGCAGCAGGAACGAGTAGCTTAAAAATCGTGTAGATTTTCGAAGCACCCAGTGCAAGTGAACCTTCTTTGTATGTACGAGGTACCGCACGAATCGAAGTTTCAGAAACCGTGATAACGGTAGGAAGAATCATGATACCCAGAACAATGATACCCGCCAGGATAGTGTTACCCGCTGGTACTTGGAAAACGTTTTGAATCATTGGAACGATAATTACTAGACCGAAGAAGCCGTAAACTACCGACGGGATACCCGCTAGAAGCTCAACTGCTGGTCGAATAATATCTGCAAGACGCTTTGGAGCAATCTCAGCAATAAAAATAGCGGTTAATACACCAACTGGCACACCAACAACTACAGCTCCAAGTGTCGAAACAATCGATGCAACAATCATGGTTGCAACACCGAATAGAGCTGGAGGTAACCAGTCAACACCCAGAACGATGCCAGAAACACCGGCCTCTTGGAATGCAGGGATACTCTCTGCAACGATAAAGTAAGCGATAACGGCTAGTGATACGATGCCGATTACAGCACTCGATAAGAACAAGCCGTGGAAGATTCTTTCTCTCCAGTCGATGCGCTTCTTAGCACGTAGACTTGGCTTGTTGATTTGAGTCGCTTCAGTATTCATAAGCTTTTCACTATTTGCGATGGTCATATATAAAATCTCAAACTTTGTGGCTCAATAAGAGCTCGAAATAAACAAAGTTGAAAGAAAAGGCTCAGCCTAAAGCAGGCTGAGCAATAATTAAGATTGAGTCAGTTAAGATTAGTTAACTGTGATGTAGCCTTTCTTACCAGCGATAGCTTGAGCTTCATCTGCAACCATCCAATCTAGGAATTGTTGAGTTTCAGCTGTTGGAGCGCCTGCTTTGTAAAGAACTAGGAATGGACGAGCAACTTTGTAAGAACCGTTCTTAACGTTGTCTACAGTCGCAGCAGCGCCGTCGATAGTTAGAGCTTGAACAGATTCGTCAACTGTACCTAGAGAGATAAAGCCGATAGCGTATGGGTTGCTTGCTACAGAAACTTTAAGTGCGCCGTTACCGTTTGCAACTTGTGCACGTTGAGAGATAGCCGATACTTTCTTATCGCCAATCTTCTTCTTAAGCTTCATGATGTCTTCGAATGCACCACGTGTACCTGATGCAGTATCACGAGTGATTGCTACGATTGGCTTGTCAGCACCGCCAACATCTTTCCAGTTAGTGATGTCGCCTTTGTAGATTGAAGTGATTTGCTCAGCAGTAAGAGCAGATACTTCGTTGTTCGGGTTAACAACAACTGCGATACCGTCACGAGCGATAACTAGCTCTTTCAGGTCAGCTGTTTTCTCTTCTTCTTTTAGGTCACGAGAAGAGATACCAAGGTCAGCACTTCCATTTTTTGCTGCTTTGATGCCTGCAGAAGAACCTGGTGCTTGAATTTCGATGAACACTGGTTCGCCTTTATTCATGTAGGTTTCTGCAAAAACTTCAACCAGTGGAGAAGCACTGTTAGAGCCAACTACAGAGATAGTTTCTTTAGCTGAAGCTGTATTCACTGTTAGAGCGCCTAGTAGTGCGATTGCACCGATAACTGTCTTTTTCATCACAAATTTCCTTTAGTGGCGTTATTGCCGTAATGTTTTGCTTGAACGAGGCCTACTTTAGAATCCGAATGTGACAGTTGTGTTTCACTTAATTGAAGCCTATATGACAACTACAAATTAATGGCTAATTTCTCTCCTACTCGATGAATTGATAGTCGCGCCCCCATCAGATGCAGTTAGTGAATGCAGGTCTCACCATCGTTTGAGCACCAAAAAGCTAGATTTCCTTCCCTATTTATATCGAATACTAACCAATATATTTCTCTATTTATCAATCAATTAGCCCTAACACGATGGATAAATAGATCCACCTTTATCGCCATTTAGAACAATAAACAACCATCTATATCAAATACCTATCGCATATAACGAAATCAAAGCCTTTACTGATTGAATTGTCAGTCTCATTAGTTAGAATCGCCAACTAATTCTAATAATAATAATTCTCATCTTTTTATTTTATTCAAAGAAGGACATTACATGCGCCAACTTCTCAGTGGCTTATCAATCAAAATACAAATTCTTATACCCGTACTATTTTCCGTTGTCTTACTTTTAGCCGGTGTCATTATCGGTGGTGAAAAACTAGAAAGTGCATTCAAAGATGTGTCAGTAGCAACCGACCAGTTAATCTTACATAAAGAAGAACTTAGCGAAATCGTCGACAACAGCTATGGCATGCGCATCAAAGCGATTTACAGTCTATTCAATGCTGATGACGTAAAAACATTGGTTGAAACACTAAACCAAAAACGCGATCAGAATACTCGCCTACTGAATTCATTAGACACAGTGCCAGGCATGCAAGATGAAGTGGCCGCGATGAACAAAGCGATGAATCACTATGTCGATTTTTCTCGTACCACCATGCTTCCGCTATTAAGAGCGAAACACGGCGATGCATCACTATCTTCAGATTTTGAAAACCGCTACCAGATCGCAAGCGATCAATACTCTGTCTAAAAAGCTGAACTTGCTTGCCACTCAAGAGGTCGACATCAACGGCCAGCAACACGCTAGCACGCTGACTACTGCGACCATTGCACTGTTGGTGATCCTGTCTGTAGCTCTAATTATCAGTTGGACGCTGGCTGGTATCATTGTTAAGCCGATCAGCAACATTCAAGAAACGATGCGGGAAGTAGCAAAAGGTAACTTGTTAGTTAAAGCAGAAGAGTATGGCGACAACGAAATCTCACGCCTAGCGCAAGACGTAAACCAGTCTGTTGAACAGCTGCGTGACACGGTAAGCTCGCTGTCTCGAATCAGTATCGAAGTGGCTTCTGCGTCGACAGAGCTAGCGGCTGTAATGACACAGTCCAGCGTTAACTCAGACCAAGAGAAGCAAGAGGTGGAGCAAGTTGCTTCTGCTGTGAACCAATTGGAAAGCACAGCAGCACACGTTAATGAGAACGCAGTACAAGCCGACTCAGCGTCTAAGCAAGCTGACGAAATGGCGACACACAGCATGAGCTTGTTTAATGAAAGCAACAAAGCTAACGAACAGATGGCGATTCAGCTAAGCGAAGCCGCAAATGTTGTGGGCACGCTAAAAGAGCACTCTGAACAGATTGGTAAAGTGATTGAGGTAATTCAAAGTATCTCTGAACAAACTAACCTGCTGGCGCTTAACGCAGCAATCGAAGCCGCTCGTGCAGGTGAAAGCGGTCGTGGTTTCGCAGTGGTTGCTGATGAAGTTCGAATGCTAGCGGCACGTACACAAGATTCAACCAAAGAGATCCAAACCATCATAGAAGGTTTGCAGGTTCAATCCGGTAACGCGAATGAAAGCATGAGCAGCTCATTATCTATGCTGGAACACAACCAAACTCTTGCAGGTGAAGTAAGCGCGGCGCTTTCAGGCATTGCTAACTCGGTAACGGACATGACTGAGATTAACACTCAGGTTGCCTCTGCCGCCGAAGAGCAAAGCCAAGTAACCTCAGACATCAACCGTAACATCTCAAACATCTACAGCCTAGTAAGCCAAAACGTTACCGGCATTACTCAAGCCGCTGCAGCAAGCCACGAGCTTTCTAACCTAGCAGAACAACAGAAGCAGCAGTTGGATTACTTTAAGGTATAGGCTTCAAGGTACGAAGTTCAAGGCAAACAGATTCAGGCTGTATGCTCTTTAGAACTCGCCGATAAACAAAAAGCCAGCCATCATGGCTGGTTTTTCGCTTTTAGACACTACTGGCGAGATTCAGCCGCTCGAATTCTTTCAATCGCTTCTACCCTTCTAAGCTGTTCTGGTAGGAAATGTTCAGTCCTAAGTTGCGCAATCTTCTCTTGTTGTTCGGTTTTTGATAGGAATGAATCTTTCAAGACATCATTTCGTTCTGCGAAGTAGACCTCTAACGAGTCTTCAAAGGCCGCTCTTTGTTTATCAAGTGCTTCAAGTCTCTGGGTTGCTTCTTCACCGACAAGTTCGCTTCTCTTTAAGTATTTACCCTGTTCATCGAGACCTTCAGAGCTAGAGAGCTGTTGGAGTAACACCTGATTCTGGTGACTCGACTGAACATAATCAGGTTGCTCAGATAGATAGGATTCGAGTCTTTGTTGGTATTCTTCATCCTCTAATCCCTCCTGTTTCAGAAGTAACTTTTCTAAGGCGATTTCTCTCATTCTGTTGTCGTGCGTAAACAGAATACTTATCTCGCTCTCACTGAAAAACTGAGCTTGGAGGTCAAGGAGCGCTTGATTGAGTGCACGTAGATCATCAGCGGAAATGGATGTGGTACCGAACTGCACGTCCAACGATGTCAGTGCCGACTTATACTCAAGATATTTGGCAAACAGTGCTTCATCAACCACGGTTGTTGATGCTTGTTCGTGGTGTTTCGCCACGTTGTCTCGAATATCTTCAAGGGTTAATTCTGCATTACCTGACACGAAATATTCCATCATGTCTTTTGCTGATGCGTTATCGATGTCGGTATCTTGCTGAGAGGTGACTTTCAATGAGGAGACGCGTTGTTCGTCGTCAGTATGTGTATCTTGATTATTTAGATATAAAAAGACCGCCGCTGTGCTCATCAGGGCTATCGTGGTTATCGACAAAATGGCGGTCTTTTTCATCATACTTCCCTTGTTTTCTTATTAAACGGCTTTGCAGACTACAAGCCAGCCAACTTCAATCGATTGGCATGCTGACGATATAGTGTTACAGGATCTGTCTCAAACAAGTGGTGAATTCCCAATAACCCATTAATCTCATCTAGGTGGTTCATTTTGTAATCATCACCAATCACTTTGCCCAAATGCGCGCTGCATGCTCCTACTAAGCCATCATTAGGTTCGTTGAAGGCTAAGCCTAGGATTGTCATCGCTCCGTCGGTAGGATCAAGAAGGTTGGTAAAAGTGGAAGACCCTGTCCATGAATAGTAATAAACGCCGTTACTTGCTTGCCACTCACCATCGCCACACTCAGACGTCGGAACGCCCTCAGGGTAAAACTGGTTGAAGGCTAGCGAGCCTTCTGTGGTCAATGCTTCAAGAGAAGCGAGGCCGTCTTGGTCGAGATCCGTTCCACCAGATAAAAGGTTAATCAGTGTCGTTAATCCACCTGCTAATTTAACCGCGATACCTTCTGTGACAGAGCCTTCAGATACGTTCCCTCGAACGAGATCAGCGACCTTAGAACCTTTATGCACACCGCCAATACTGGTCACTGAAGCAACAAGATCAGGTCGAACTGACGCAACATAACGAGCCGTAGGCCCACCGTGGCTATGACCAACCAGATTCACCTTACTTGCTCCTGTTGCAGCTAACAGCGTTTCAACTTGGCTGAGTAACTGTTCACCACGTACCTCTGAACTGTTGGTTGCAGAGACCTGAGCGACATATACGTTCGCGCCATCTTTGGTTAGGGATTCAGGTACGCCATAGAAATAGTCAACGCCCGCTAATGTATCGAAACCAAACAGACCATGTACCAACATAATGGGGTATTTCGTTTCAGTGTATCCGCTGGCTTCTAATGCTGATGCGCTCGTTCCGGCATATACGCCAAAACTGGATAGGCAGGCTATCGTCCAAATTAATATCTTTTTCAATGCTCTTTCCTTAAACAGATTAGACCTCTGATGAGTAAAAGAACCGTAGATGATGATTTTATAAAACAGAAAGTAACGACTTCATATTTGTGATGGCGAACTTGAATTAAACAGGTGCGATGAACATCAGGCAAACAGAATCAGGAGAACAAAACATAAGCAATTGATTAAATTAACATTTAACTAAGGTTGATGAGATTGTTCTTTCAATATCCCGACTCAAATATCAATTCAACATTCTCAATAAACCAAAATTATTCGACAAATAACCGTTTGGAAACAGGTATTTTTCAACCAAAAACTCGTTGATAACTTGAGGCTTATTCCATTAACGACACACCATAACCCTGAATATATTGACGCTAATTATTGATTTTAGATATAGGTCGTACCAGTTATTTACTTATCCACTTATCCACTTATCCACTTATCCACTTATCCACTTATCAAGAAACAAGCAACAAGCAACAAGCAACAAGCAACAGCGTTTCTGTTTGGCTCATCTAAATATAAAAGAGAATACAGTGATGAAAAATACGGCTCTAATACTCACGTTAGCCCTGCCTTTTGCCGCTTATGCCGCTGAAGACTCAATACCAACACCTGAATCGATTACATCTGCACAAGTACTCAGTGCACAAGGCTCAGAGACCTATTCATATGTTAGATGTTGGTATCGAACCGATACCTCTCATGATTCCCCAGCCACCGACTGGAAGTGGGCAAAGAAAGAGAGTGGTGATTACTACACGATCAACGGATATTGGTGGTCTTCTGTTTCTTTCAAAAACATGTTCTACAGTGATGCGCCTCAATCTGAAATCAAACAGCGTTGCGAACAGACGCTCGACATCCAACATGACGCCGCTGACATCACCTACTTTGCCGCAGATAATCGCTTCTCTTACAACCACTCCATCTGGACCAACGATAACGCGTTCCAGGCCAATAGCATCAATCGTATTGTCATCTTTGGTGATAGCCTGTCCGACACTGGTAATATATTTAATGGCTCACAATGGTTTTTTCCGAACGCAGATTCGTGGTTTTTAGGGCACTTTCGAATGGTTTAGTCTGGACGGAGTATTTAGCAAAAGCGAAAGATGTCCCTCTGTATAACTGGGCTGTGGGTGGCGCCGCAGGTACCAACCAATACGTGGCATTGACTGGTGTTTATGATCAAGTCACCTCTTATCTGACCTACATGAAAGTCGCCAAAAACTATCGTCCGGAAAACTCACTGTTTACTTTAGAGTTTGGCCTCAATGACTTCATGAATTACAACCGAGAAGTCGCCGATGTAAAGGCTGACTTTAGCAGCGCGCTGATCCGCTTAACAGAATCTGGTGCGAACAATATCCTGCTGTTCACCTTACCCGATGCAACCAAAGCCCCTCAATTCAAATACTCTACCGAACAAGAGATAATAAAAGTTCGTGGCAAGATCTTAGAATTCAACCAGTTCATCAAAGCTCAAGCCGAGTATTACCAAGGTATAGGGAAAAACGTGGTGTTGTTCGATGCAAGTGCGTTGTTCGCCAGCATTACCGATAACCCAGAACAACATGGCTTTCGAAACGCGAGCGATGCTTGTCTTAATATCAATCGAAGCTCAGCCGCGGACTACTTGCGAAGCCACAGCTTAACCAATGACTGTGCCACCTATGGTTCAGACAGTTATGTATTTTGGGGCGTGACACACCCAACTACAGCTACTCATAAATACATTGCCGACCACATCTTGGCGTATTCGTTCTCGACGTTCAATTTCTAACTAAATATCGAAAAGTAATGGCTGAGCCAAGGTCGAGATACAAAAAAACCGCCTAATATTGGCGGTTTTTATTTATGTCAGTTTTACTAGCAAACGCTTTAAAACTGGCTGGTGATTACTCGTCGTCCACTTTTGGTGCGACTTTCTTCTTAGGGATAAACACGGTATCACCCACGGCCACATTCTGGTGGAAGCTCTTATCGCGCTTAACTGGTTTCTTCGGCGTTTTCTTCGCTTGAGTGTTGGTCTTCTTCTTAGCAGGACCGCCTTTAGCAAACGCAGGTTTACGAGGTTTAATACCTTTGAACTTACCTTTTAGGCCTTCAAGCACAGAGAAAGTAAGATCTTGTTGAAGGTAAAGCTCAACACGCTTGAAGCTGTCCCAGTCTTTTGGACCAACCAAAGAAATCGCATCGCCTTTGTTACCCGCACGGCCAGTACGACCTACACGGTGCACGTACTCTTCCGTATGCTTAGGCATATCAAAGTTGATAACGTGGCTCACGTTTGGAATATCAATACCACGTGAAGCAACATCGGTAGTTACCAAGATCTTGTAAACCGCACGCTCGAACTGGCTCATAATAGCATTACGTTGCGTTTGGTTTAGGTTACCACTCAGTGCTACCGCTTTAAGCTTCTTCTCGTTCAACTTATCTGTTAAACGGTCAGTATCAGCGCGTGTTGCTGTGAAGATCATTACCTGACGGTATTCAGCTTCTTCCAGTACACGGTCTAAAATCGCTTCTTTGTGATCTAGGTGATCACATAAGTAGAATTTCTGTGTGATATCTAAGTGTTGCTCGTTAGAAACACCAACAGAGATACGCTTAGGTGCGTCTAGCATTTCATTTGCAATGCCATTTACTTCAGCGTGATCTAACGTTGCAGAGAACATCAACGTTTGACGACGACGGTGTTTAGCTGCATTGGCAATGCGACGAAGTTCTGGAGCGAAACCCAGATCAAGCATACGGTCCGCTTCATCAAGGATTAGCGTTTCAACACCATCTAGGAACAATGAACGATGTTCTAGGTGGTCAGCAAGACGGCCTGGAGTCGCAACGATAAAACGAGGGTACTTACGCAGTGCTTTAACTTGGTCGTTAAAGTTCTCACCACCTAAGATAAGCGCCGCTTCATAAGACAGACCACCAAGCATGCTACGCAGTTCGCCGTAAACTTGCTTCGCTAGCTCACGAGTAGGAGCCAAAATTACACCACGAGGATCTTTAGCAGAAAACGCTTTTGTTTTTAATGCTTTATGTATCATTGGCAACACAAACGCCAATGTTTTTCCTGATCCCGTTTTTGATGAAGCCAATAGATCCTTACCAGCAATAGCAACAGGGATCGCTTTTGATTGGATCTCTGTCGCCTTCTTGAAGTCGTAATGTTTTAAGTTCTTCAGTAAGCGGTTATCTAAGCCTAAATCTTTAAAGTGCAAAGGACTCTCCAGTCATGATGGTATTGAATAAAATTAATTTAACGTGACATGATACCGCGAAAGTACTTTATAAGGATAGAGATCACAGTAAATTTATCCCTTTATCTATCTTTAGCTAGAACAACGTATGCATTGCTAGCAAAGGGATAGCTCTCCAAAAACACCTTCAAGTCGTCTCTAAATCCTTCATCTCATAAATGAGACACAACGTGATACTTAGCTAATTAACTCAAAAATTTAGCAATTTCTTTAGTTATTGTTTTTGCAGTTAAAAAATTAGTCGCTACAATCATTAATGAAGCGACTATATGATAAAGAATGTATAGCGCATCTTTTGATGATAAATAAGCAAGGAGTTCTTATGAATAAGACGTTAATCGCAGCTGCAGCATCAGTTTTCATTTTAGCCGGTTGTTCTTCAGAGCCAGAAGAAGCTGCAGTGTCAGAAATGGATCAACTAACTAACCAAGTCGCTCAACTAACAAGCGAAGTTGAAGCACTTAAGAGTGACAAAGCAGCCGCAGAAATGAAGGCTCAAGAAGCAGAAGCAGCCGCAATGGCAGCGAAAGAAGAAGCGGACCGTGCTAACGACCGTATCGACAACATCGCTGAGTCTTACACTAAGTAGTTTGAGATCTAATCGCGATTAAGCTGTAGATTAAATAAGTCGCAAAAAGCAGTATATAGACAGCACCACTTCTTATCGGATGTGGTGCTTTTTTTGGGTGACACTAATGCGAGTAAACAAGATAAAACCGCCCCTTGTTGCAGAAGAGGCAATCGAATTAAAACTCAATCACAGGTGGTGCTATCTCTACAGGTACGCCGTTTTGAGCAAAGATAACCGCTTTCGCCTTTGAATTTGGCAGTTCTGCGTCTTCAAGCCACCATTTTAGTTCCACAGGGATCTGTAATGATTTCTTTGAACCATCACTTCGAGTTAATGGCTCGTGCGCTTCTACAAACACACTTCTATCAGGCTCTAATGACACCTTAATCGGCTCATTGATAATGGTGACCTGTTCACCACGGTTCACTTGCTCAAACAGCCACTCAATGTCTTTAGGTTCCATTCGGATACAACCAGAGCTAACTCGTAAACCTATCCCGAAATCTTTGTTTGTACCATGGATCAAATAGTCGCCAGCGCCATAAGCAAGCCTCAAAGCGTACTCTCCCAATGGATTTTCCGGCCCGGCAGGAACCACTCTCGGTAATTCAATGCCCTTTTCAAGATACTCGTTGCGGATTGAATTTGGTGGCGTCCATGTTGGATTCGGTCTTTTTTGGCTTATCTTGGTGATCATCTCGGGAGTATCACGCCCCACTCGACCGATGCCGACAGGGAAAACATGCACCTGATTTTTCTCAGGCTCAAAGTAATACAACCTTAACTCAGCAAGATTGATGACAATCCCCTTTCTTGGGGTGTCAGGCAAAATCAAGCGGCTTGGAATGCTTAACACATAGCCTTCCGCGGGAAGAAAAGGATCCACCCCTTTGTTGGCTGCCATTAAAGAGAGAAAACCAATATCGTATTGCTTGGCAATGATGGCCAAGGTTTCGCCCGCCGCCACTTCATGCTGCTGGATTCTGCCCACAATGCGGCTTTCCGTTGGTGGCAATTCAAAGGTTGCAGCAGACACCCACGATGAAGCTATCCCGCTGGCAAGCAAAGTAGTTCTTACAACAAGCGACACCGCCCTGTGAAGTCGTGTTTTCATTGACGGCAAAGGCGTCGAGTTAGCGCAATGCGACATACAAATCCTTGGTTTGTCTTTTATCAAAGTTTAGATTATCTCTGATCAAACGTCTCTACAACGTATTGTTGTCTCGAAACTGATAGACAACAAGTTTATGTGTGGGCCTTTTCCTCTCATTCGCTTGCAATTAACCCATACAAAATCGATTGCCTTTACGCTTTCAACAGATTTAGTTATCAATATTAATAAAACTATAATGGCAGACCTGTTTTGTGACTAAAGTCTCATGGATCCACGTTCTAACTCGCTAATATTGCCTCAACAAAACGAATTCAATTCAACAGAATCGGTAATTGATTAAATCCTGTTCCTATAATTACCGTTTAAACTTTGGAGAACGACCATGGCTACACCTCATATTAATGCTCAAGCTGGTGATTTCGCAGAAACAGTACTTATGCCGGGCGACCCGCTTCGCGCAAAATACATTGCAGAAACATTCCTTGATGACGTGAAGCAAGTTTGTGACGTTCGCAACATGTTTGGCTACACAGGCACTTACAAAGGTAAGAAAGTTTCTGTAATGGGCCACGGTATGGGTATCCCATCATGCTGCATCTACGTACACGAGCTAATCGCTGAGTTCGGCGTGAAAAACGTTATTCGTGTAGGTAGCTGTGGCGCGGTACGTGACGACGTTAAACTAATGGACGTTGTTATCGGCATGGGTGCATCTACTGACTCAAAAGTAAACCGCATTCGTTTCAACAACCACGACTTCGCTGCTATCGCTGATTTCGGTCTTCTAGAAGAAGCAGTAAACCAAGCTCGTGCACAAGAAGTTCCAGTTAAAGTTGGTAACGTATTCTCTGCAGACCTTTTCTACACTCCAGAAGCTGACCTTTTCGAAAAAATGGAAAAGCTAGGCATCCTAGGTGTTGATATGGAAGCGGCTGGTATCTACGGCGTTGCTGCAGACCTTGGTGCTAAAGCACTAACTATCCTAACAGTATCTGACCACATCATCCGTGGTGAAAAACTAAGTTCTGAAGAGCGTCAAAAGTCTTTCAACGACATGATGAAAGTTGCTCTAGAGACAGCAATCAACATCTAACGATTTGATAAAAGATACATTGAAAAGCGTTACCCCGCAGCCAGGCTCGCTTGGCTGCTCAAATAATCCCGAGGGGGAGATCGTGTCTAACGACAAGCTGCCAAAAGATGCGGATGGTTTGCAACTCAACTTTTGTAAAACATTGGCGTGTGACAACTTTGGCTTGAGCGATGCAAAACGGTATGTTTTGCAACACGCGAACCCTAAGCGTCCAGCGATGGTTTGTCGTGAATGTGGAGCTTTCCCCCCCTTACTTAACAATCGTGAAGTGTTAAGCGAACTTCATCGCTTAAGACAACTTCACAGCGACGGGCTCCCTGCTTGTCGTAATGATGATTGCGATAACTTCGGCTTATCGGTTCATACCCATAAACATCTTTATCATGCCTTCGGCTACAGTGGCGACAGGCAGCGTTATCGATGCAAAGACTGCCAAACAACCTTCGTTGATAAATGGTCTGGATCCAATAAAAAACTCCAATTTCAAGAGAACCTCATGGGCTTACTGTTCATGGGCTATTCCGTACGTGAAATCTGCCGAAAATTAGAGATCAACCCAAAGACTTTCTATGATCATGTTGACCATATCGCGAGCCGTTGTCGTCGTAAATTAGCGATGATCGATGCACGATGGGTTAACCATGCGAAAGATTACGAATTCGCATCTCACTACCAGCGTCTGCAACCACAAAGTAACAACGGTGTGGTATGGATAGCGACGGGCGAGGCGCATTCTGGTTATATCCTTTGCCAGCACGTCAACTACTCTCAAAATGAAGAACCATCAGGGAACGTCGACCACAACCCTTATGATGATGTGGCACGCTTTGTATCCAAGGAGCACTCTTCAGAAGCAAATCTCGAACTGCCTCAGCCCTCAGACAAACTAAAAGAGCGCATTGAACAGCAATACCAAGTGATTCTTGCGAGAGGTAACGTTGAGGACCCTATGGGTAACCTCACCACATTTAGCTACCCTTCAAAAGGCGCACTCATTCGACCGCCTTATACCTCTTATGCTCACTTCTTACATGTGTTGGATATGTGTAACGAAGACAAGCATGTCGCCATCTATATGCCACAAGATCCATTACTAAGATCTGCCGCTTTAAGCGTATGTTTGCCGCGTATTCAGAGTCAAAATATTGACCTCATGTATGTCGAAGAAGATTCAGGCTGGCAAGACGACCAAAGTTTTGAAAAGATCGACATCGTTCACATGAGTTGGTGGCGAGATCGCTGGGCTATTGCCAATCAGGGTGATAACCAGAAAGGTATCTGCTACCTAACCGGTAACAATCCAGAACCAAAACAGTGGTTTAACACAGCCTCAATTCAACAAACTAAGTTCTATCAACAGCGCTTTCAGTTGTTATTTGATAGCTTTATTAATGAGCCCAGACGTAAGCTTCGTCCTGGGGGCATTCTTCCATTGCTCGACATATTTAGAGCTTGGCACAATCTGTGCTACCAAGATAAGCAAGGGCTCACGGCAGCACAACGCTTAGGCGTAGGGGAGCTGCCATTAACTCTAAAGCAACTACTTTCATAGCAACAAAGCCTCTAGGTAATTATTCGGGAACTCATTGATTTTAAAGCGACAACATGAGGTAACACCCATAATTAGAAAAGATCGATGTTCCTTTGACGCTCTACGAAAGATAATTGGTGCTTATCTCAAATTACACTCTTATAATGATTGTGTTATCAATATGTTCGATAATCATGGATGTAAGTCTTGGACAAAAATCAGTACCTTCTTGAAACAGAATTAGAAAAACTCAAAACTCGTGTCGACTCTGAGCCATCGGTGATCCTAGAGATTGCCCAACAGTGCCTAGTCCGATCAGAGCAAGTTCTGTTTGAAGAGGGTGCCATCCAGTCATTAATGTTAATGGCAAGATGTAGCTGGAACCTGATGGATTACCAAAAAGGTTTGAAGTACATCAAGGAAGCCTACAAGCGCCAGAACCGATTAGATACCGACCTTTTCCTCCCTGAAATCCTCCATTTACACGCGCTCCAGTACTGGGGACAAGCCAAGTACTATTCCGCCCAACAGTTCTGGATCAATGCCTTAGAGCAATCTGCATTGGTTGATGAAGTCGAGATTCAAATTGAATGTCTCATTGGGCTTGGCAACATTTGGAGAATGACTCATGAATATAAGCTTGCACGTTCTACCCACCAGCTTGCCGTTAAAGTGGCTAACAACAGCCGCATTGGTTGGCTAGAGGGCAAAGCAAGAATACTGCTCGCTTGGGATTACTACCTGCTCAACAACTATGTTGAAATGCTGTCGGTATTGGACGGTGCAGAAGAAGCATTAAAAGACCATAAAGATAACACTTGGCATGCCGAAGTATGGGACTTTCGAGGCCTTGCCCTACTTGGGCTTGAACGCCTAGATGATGCAGAGCGCGCGACAGCCAAAGCGCACAATCTAGCCGTAGAACATAACCTCGTTTGGATGAAAGCGCACTCATACATCAGCCGAGCTAGATTGGAGCTCCTGAGAAAAAGACCAGAACAAGCGGCGGAATTACTGAGGCTCGCAGAACAATCCGCAAACGAGTTCGATAATGGCGAGTTGCTGAGCCAAATCTGTTACCAACAATCCTTGGTGGCGGAAGAAAACCAAGACTTCCAAGCCGCGCTCGTCGCCTTTAAAAAGTACCGTCAATATTCTATCGGCATGCTCAAAGAGCAAACGACACGTGTCGGTTTGGACAAAGCACGCAGTTCAAAACGCCAACTTGAACAGAGAGCACGAAAACTGATTAATCGTATTCGCGGTCAGCACGAGTACGATCCTGAAAAGCACCTCTCTTACGTTGTCTCTGAAACCTTTTGGTGGGAAAAGTTGGTGCTGTTCAAGACAGAGCTTAAACGTTCAAACCACAGCATCATTATGTTCCATCATGTCGATACTGATTACTTAGATGTCTGTACCGAGATTGCTCATGCTTTATGTAACCAGAATGACTTCATCGCAAGGCTAAGTTCTGAACGTGTGGCCCTTATGCTTTCCGAAAAAGGCGAAGCCGCAGAGCAAACCTTCCAAACTCTCAGCACCATGCTTGATATCTATCCATGGCATAGAAAAGGACTAAAGGGTTCGAAACCGACCGTCAGCCTCAATGATATTTTGACGTTCCCGTTCACGCTTGAACAATTAGAAGAAGACGATGCTGAGGTAATAGAATAATGGAAACTCTATTAAGCAAGATCACAGACGCCGGTTTAGACCCTTCATCAGTATCAGGTGAAGAAGCGATCATCTTCTGGAACCACATTCGTCAGCACGTTTCGACAACGCAAACAGAGCAAGCGCACTGCTATATCATTAGCTCTGAATACCGTGCCGAGTTACAACAAAATCAAACCAGTATCGAAGAGTTGAGACGAGCACTCGATCTGCTCCACCTTCCTGCCGATATCGAAGATATTCTGACAGTCAAAACCAGTTTAAGTGACCGCTTAGTTGAAACTGGTGATTACACCTCAGCACTCAATGAATTCGTCAGTTCATCGACTATCGCGGTTGAACACGGTCATATCGATGAGTATGTATTAGCTATTTTAGGCATGGGCAACCTGTGTGATTCCTATGGCGATCACAACAGAGCACTTCGTTACTACCAAAAAATCAGCAGCATAGACCATGCGATAAGCAGTCGCTCACTTCGCCTCAAATTCAAGCTGCATATGGTAGCAAGCCTACTTCTACTCAATCGCATTACAGCAGCCAGCGATTTACTGAATGAGTGCGAAGAACTGAGTATTTTGGTCAGTGACAAGTTGCTCACAGCTCAAATACTGCTTTACCAAGCAAAGGTGCTGCGCGCTAAGAAAAAACACCATGAAGCGCTACGCTGTCTGTCTAAGGTTCAATACCCAGCCAACAGCACTCAAGCAAGCTGGCTTGCAACCATGACTCGTCTAGAGCTCTCACATTGCCTAAGTGCAACCGGCAAGCAAGACTACGCGAGCATGATTTTGTCGAGCACAGACAAACGCGTGAAAGCCTACTCGTCGCCAGTACTTGCAAAACGATTCTACGATTCGCTGAGTGATGTGTGTATGAATCAAGGGCGTTTTCAAGAAGCGCTAAGCTATGAGAAAAAAGGCTACCGAATTGAAACCGATCTGATGAAGCAGATCCCGATCAGTGAACTCGGTGCAAGCCAGCTACGCCGACTGTCTCGTTTTGAGTTACAACTCAAACTCATTCTCTCTGAACAAGAGAACAAAGAGCTCAAAGAGACAACCGAACAACACAAGAATGCGGTGGCTCAGCTTCAACAAGACGTATTCACAGATCCATTAACAGGGTTGCACAACCGCCGCTGGTTAGATGTGAAACTGAAAGACATGCTGCTGCACGATACCTCTTTCGCGCTGATGGTTATTGATATTGACCACTTCAAGTCTATCAATGATGAACTGAGTCACTTAGTGGGTGATAAAGCGATTGTTAGCGTGTCTCAAGAGCTGCGTTCATACTTTAAGTTTAGAGGCGCATCGTGTGTCAGGTTTGGCGGAGAAGAGTTCCTCGTCATTCTAGAGAACACTGATCTTCCGAAGGCAGAAACGCACTCTGAAAATTATCGAGAGCGCATTTTCCAATTCGGTTGGCATGAGATACTTGGGGAGCGCGGTTTGACCGTGAGTATTGGTATCACTTTGCATCGTGACGGAGAGAATACTCAACGCACCTTCTACCGTGCGGATAAAGCGCTATACCGAGCTAAAGCCAACGGCCGTAATCAAGTGTGTACAGAGTAGTGGCATATAGCTCTGTAGCTTAGGCCAACTGCTTATTGATAAAAGAACAGAGAAATACCAGCAAGGGCGGCAAGTGTGCCTATGATACTTTGCTTTGACACCTTCTCCCCTTTCAGCGCATAAATCACCAAAATAAAGACCGGGCTGGTCGCTATCAACGTTTGTGCAATCGCAGGGTTAGCATTCTTCAACGCCACTTGTTGAAGCCATAGAGCGAGAAACGTCCCGACAAAGATTGCTCCTAATAACCACAGTTTATCGAGCTTGGTCATTTCCCATAAATCTCTTTTTATCGATGAATACGGCTTCTTTTCAACGAAAGGGATAATCAGCATCACAGCAAACACGCCAATCGTCAGGCGAATCAAAGCACCTAACAATGGTGGAATATCACCCGCCACTAACGCGTAATGAGAAATCACCACACCGGATGCCTGACAAACACTCGCCACAAGCCCATAACCAATGCCACCCCACTGCGCTTTATCATTCGATTCACCGCTCGCCGATTTTGATGGCTGGAAGACAACGAAGGTCACCGCTAGTGTTGTAATCACGACACCGAGCCAACTTTGTACTGTCAATACAGCGCCAAGGAACATGAGTGCCAGCACACCAGAAAGAGGTGGTGCTAAAGATTCCAGTAACAGCGTCTTATCGGCACCGATTCTTTTCAACGCCGCAAAATAGGCGCTGTCTCCAATCGCAATACCAATCACACCTGAAATTGCCAATATCAGAAAATGGTTGGTACTCAATTCAAATTCAGGCATCGGTATTAACGGCATGACCAACAGCATCATGCCAGAGGCTACTACACCCTTAACAATGTTCAATTGCATCGCAGAGAAGCGATGTCCAAATTGCCCATAGATCCATGTCGCACATGCCCACACAATTGCAGCGCCAATGGCCGCCAATTCACCTATATACATCCGTATTTATCCCTTGTGGTTATGCACGTCATTTAGAATCGTAGCTGTCATCATTTCAGCTGAAATACCAACCAGAAAGCCGAAATAGCCTCTTCAAACGCGATGAAATTTTATAAGATTCATCAATGCTTTTATTCGCATTAGAAGCGACAACACATTATTTTCAACTCGGTAAATCATTTTTATAACAATTACTTGGATGATAGCGTAGTATATTTATAACTAATATCTAACATTACAAGGATCTGTTATGTTTTTAGACTACTTTGCGCTCGGCTTACTTATTTTCGTAGCATTAGTAATCTTTTACGGCATCATCGTTATTCACGATATTCCCTATGAAATTGCGAAAGAACGCAATCACCCTCATCAAGATGCTATTCACGTCTCAGGCTGGGTTAGCCTATTCACTTTACATACTATTTGGCCATTTCTTTGGATTTGGGCAACATTATGGCGCAAAGATCGTGGTTGGGGCTTCGCTAAATTAGAAGAAGAACAACACGATATTCATCATCGCGTCGATATTCTCATCGATCAAGTGAGTACTCTTCAGGAAGAAATCGCACAGCTCAAGCAAGCAGGTGCTGAACAAAGCAGTCCAGAGAAAGAGACAAACAACGTTCAAGATCAGGAGGCTAAGTAATGGATTTACTGCTGATAATGACCTATGCGGCACTTTGTATCACCATTTTCAAGGTGTTCAATATACCGCTAAATAAATGGACAGTACCTACTGCCGTACTTGGAGGTGTGATCATAGTAGGTACCCTAATTCTACTAATGAACTACAACCATCCATTTACACAAATCGGTAACCAAGTTTACTCAACAACGCCAGTCGTTTCAGGCGTTAGGGGTAAAGTTATCGAAGTGCCTGTAGAAGCAAACAAACCACTGAAGCAAGGGGATATTCTTTTCAAAATCGACCCAGTTCCATTCGAAGCTGAAGTCGCAAGGTTAGAAGCTAAGGTAAAAGAAGCAAGCCAAGGTGCGCTTGGAATGGAATCTGAAGTGGTTGAAGCAGAGGCTGCAAAAATCAAAGCCATCGCGGAAAGAGATAAAGCTCAACGTGAGTTTTCTCGTTACAAGCGCGGTTACGACAGTGGCGCTTTTACCGAGCAGCAATTGGATACTCGCAGACAAGCTTACAAAGCATCGGAAGCGGCCGTGAAAGTTGCAGATGCAAACCTAGAACAAACAAAGATCGCCTTGGACTCTGAAATTGGTGGCGAGAATACAGCCGTTTTAAGCTTATTAGCTGAATTACGTAAAGCTCAGTTTGATTTAGAACAAACCGTGGTTCGAGCTCCCACTGACGGATACGTTACGCAACTAGCATTACGCCCAGGTGTAATGGCAGTACCACTTCCTTTAGCTCCCGTGATGACGTTTGTTCACACTGAAGCTCAGTTCTATACCGCTGCATTTAGACAGAACTCCTTACAACGCCTACAACCGGGTTACGAAGCTGAGTTCCTGTTTAGAGCATTGCCAGGAAAAATATTTAAAGGACGTATTGATGAAGTGATTCCAGCTATTGGTGAGAGCCAATTCCAAGCTAGAGGCGCGCTTCTAGGTACTGATGCGTTGCGTACTAGTGGTCGTGTGTTTGTTAAATTGAGCATCACTGATGACCTGTCTGACTACCATTTACCTATGGGTACCGCGGTTGAAGTTGCCGTTTATTCTGACAGCTTCACCCACGTTTCAATCATGCGCAAGGTCCTTATTCGCATGAAGAGTTGGCAAAACTATCTATACCTAGACCACTAAACGGTCAAAGGTACGTGACGAACCCGCTTAACACATTGTTAAGACGAATGAAAAAGTCAGACTCGCTCTGGCTTTTTTGTTGCTGGATTAACCGTAAAATTACGCTTTTTACACGACATTTAGGTGTTCAGATGGAATTTTAGACATCTAGACACTTACCTTCCCTTATGGAAGGGTTCTACTGTATAATGCGCGCCTTATTTTTTATATTTGCCCAAAAAACGTTCTCATTGAGACGCATATTAATAATGGCGAATATTTATTCTTTATTTTGCTTTATTTTTCAGAATTCGAGGTTATCTATGAACTTTTCAGCTAAAACAGTGGTCGTTATCGCCATTGGCGCGGCACTGTACGGCATTGGTGGTTTACCTATGTTTGGTGTCCCAGTGTTTGCTAACACGACATTGAAACCAGCAATGGCAGTTCTAGCACTGTTTTCTGTTTTGTTCGGCCCTATTGTTGGCTTCTTAGTTGGCTTTATCGGTCACTGGGTAACGGATCTGTTCGCAGGTTGGGGTGTGTGGTTAACTTGGGTTTTAGGCTCAGGTATCGTAGGCATGGTTATCGGCTTATTCCCGATGTTGACCAAGAACCGCCTTCAGCAAGGTGAGTTGCCTATGAAGGACTTCGCGCTGTTTGTGGTACTTGCCCTTGCCGGTAATGTGGTTGGTTACGGCTGCTCTGCATTCCTAGATACCATCCTTTATGCAGAACCGTTTACTAAAGTCTTCACTCAACTCTCTATCATTGCTGCGGGTAACACCGTTCTGATCGCTGTTGTTGGCTTACTGATCCTAAAATCAGTCGCTAAACGCAACAAACAAAGCCGTAACCTGACTGAGGCATAAGCGATAATGACTATAGCATTTTCGAACTTCTCTTTTAGATATGAGTCGCTGGATAAACCGACGCTAAAAAATATCAATCTAAGGATAGAGAAAGGAGAGAAAATCGTCATTATTGGACCAAGCGGTAGTGGTAAATCTACCCTAGGTCAATGCCTTAACGGTCTGATTCCTCATGCTATCAAAGGTGAGGTGACTGGCTCTCTAGAGATCAACGGTAAGAACATTTCTGATTTTTCTATGCACGACTATACCGAGCAGGTTGGCACAGTATTACAAGATACTGATAGCCAATTTGTCGGTTTGAGTATTGGCGAAGACATCGCATTCGCACTGGAAAATCAGTTAGTGTCGAACATTGATATGTACCCTCTGGTTAAGTCGACAGCAAAAATGGTCGACTTAGCAGATATGCTTGATCGCTCGCCACATGATTTATCCGGCGGCCAGAAACAACGCGTGTCATTAGCGGGCATCTTAGTTGATGACGTTGACATCCTGTTGTTTGATGAACCTTTGGCTAGCCTTGACCCGAAAACGGGTAAAGCGACTATCGAAATCATCGACCAACTTCATAAAGAAACCAACAAGACTATAGTCATCATCGAGCATCGCCTTGAAGATGTACTACATCGCGATATCGATCGAGTGATCTTGATGGAGCGCGGTGAAATTGTCGCGGACATGACACCCGATGAAATCTTAGCTTCTGAACTGCTTGAAACACACGGTATTCGTGAACCACTTTATTTATCTGCTCTGAAGGCAGCGAAAGCACCTTTGACCAGTGAAGATAAGCTATCAAACCTCAAAGCTCTCGATTACAAAAGATTCCGCCCTGCGGTTCAGGCTTGGTTTGCAGAGCGCCCGACTCCAGTTGCCGAGAAGCAGTACCAACCTTTGCTTGAGGTCCACGGCCTGACTTACTCTTACGATGGTGAAAAGAACGCTCTCGAAGATGTCAGCTTTAAGATTGGTAAGGGTGAGTTCGTTTCAATCTTAGGCAAAAACGGTTCAGGCAAATCTACCATCACTAAACTCATCATGGGTGTGATCGATGCCGATTCAGGCTCTTCCTATCTAAATGGTGAAGACCTATCTGAGCTTTCTATCTTTGAAAGAAGCCAGAAAGTCGGTGTCGTGATGCAGAACCCAAATCATATGATCTCTCATCATATGATTTTTGATGAAGTTGCATTCGGTCTGCGTAATCGTGGGGTTGCAGAGCAGGAAATCAAAGAGAAGGTGGAAAACGTTCTTGAGCTGTGTGGCTTGAGCAAGTTCCGCCACTGGCCAATCGAAGCGCTAAGCTACGGTCAGAAAAAACGCGTAACGATCGCTTCTATCTTAGTATTGGAGCCAGAGCTTCTGATCTTGGATGAACCAACAGCGGGTCAAGATTACCGCAACTACACCTCAATGCTGGCGTTTATCCAAAAGCTTAACCGCGAGTTAGGTATCACCGTCGTGATCATTTCACACGACATGCACCTTGTTCTAGAGTACACCACACGCTCAATTGTCATTGCTGACAGCAAGCTGATTGCCAATGCCGCGATGACGGAAGTATTCAGTCAGCCATCGCTGTTAGAACGCGCAAATCTTTGTACCACCAGCATTTATGAACTCGCGACTATGATGAAAATCGACGACACCAACGCATTCATGCAGTACTTCATCGACTACGAGAGAAGCGCTCAATGAACGTATCAAAAGTAAAATTCGGCATCAATTACATTGATACAAAATCACCGCTTCATGCACTTAACGGCATCACCAAATTTGCGCTCTTCTTAGCTTGGGTAACCGTGGTATTGACTACGTTCGACCTAAGATTGATTACGCTGCTTATTGTGACTGGTTTATACCTGCTAAAGCTCACCAATGTGCCTGTACGCGTATATAAGCCTCTGTTATTGGGTACGGCGAGTGTATTGAGCCTAAATGCTTTGTTCATGTATCTGCTGGCTCCACAGCAAGGTACTGAGCTCATCGGCAGCGAGACCTTATTGCTGACATTGCCGGGTAACTACTCGTTGAGCCAAGAGACTCTGTTTTACTTAGTCACTGTTACGCTCAAATACATGAGCATGTTCCCGATAGCGTTGATTTTTGTCTTCACAACGCATCCAACGGAGTTTGCTGCGAGCCTCAACCGTATCGGTGTTCCTTACAAGATCGCCTATGCGGTCAGCTTAACACTGCGTTACTTGCCAGAAGTTAAGAAAGACTTCATCAATATCATGCATGCTCAACAGGCTCGTGGTGTAGAGCTCTCAAAGAAAGCGCCTCTAATTACTCGAATCAAAAATGTGGCTAAGGTTCTAGGCCCGCTCATTTTCTCTAGCTTGGACCGAGCAGACGAGATCTCTAACGCAATGACGTTACGAGGTTTTGGCCGACACAAAGCTCGCACTTGGTATAGCTATGCACCTTTGAAACGTATCGACTTTGTTTGTTTAGGTGTCATCGCTTTTATCGTGGTGTTAGCCATTGCGAAACGCATTCTAGAGCCGCAGTTATTTTGGTATCCGTTCTAGTCATCTGAATTAGCATAGATAAACAAAGACTTTAAATAACACACCGCTCAATAGGGCGGTGTTTTTGTATGGACTCAAAGCCTGGTCAAAATTCAAGCGAACGAGCTATAGCTATCGACTTTTGACGATAAACTAACGCTTTTTTTACCTCTAGCGTTTGAGATATCTATAAGAAACTCTTAATATATGTTGTTTACAGAATGTTACACTCAATAGAGATTTGTAATGGCTCGAATTACTCAAGTACAAAAACTAGAAAATCAAAAAAACTACGATGAGATCGTACTAAACCTTTTTCTGGCTGAAGGACATGAAGCACTAACTTATGCAAGGATTGCTCAAGAGAATGGCATTAGTTTAACGACGCTTCAGGGCTATTATCCGTCGACCCGCGCTATTCGTTCAGTACTTCACGAACACATGCTATCGATCGTTATAGACGGTCTAGACTTTTCATCGGAAGCGCTTTTTATCCAATCTTGGCAAGCCGCTCTAGATAATGAGCAGTTTCGATACGTGATTAAATTGATGTTTTTCCATGCTTCGCAAATAAAGAACCCTGAGCAATTTAACCTCAGCTCGAACGGCGAATTTCGTGAAAAGATGTTGGACAGTTTCGGCAACAACTCAGTTCGAATCCTTGAAATGGTAGTCGGACGCTCAATGTTCTATCTCACCAACTTCAAGTAACGCTAACCAGCTTACTGAAATAGAAAAAGGGAACCCTAGGGTTCCCTTTTTTAGACTTTCAGAAAAGTGAGCAGCGATGACCTGCTCAACTTATAGACCTAATTTAGCTTGTAAAAAACGGTCGATAACGGCGGCAAACGCAGCTCAATCGATGTGTCTAGCCCTTCGCTTTCTACAGATTCAATCTCAGCAGTCTGCTTCACTTCAAAACCGCTGCCTGCATAGTCGACAGAGTCTGTATTCAACAACAATGCGTATTCACCTTTTGCAGGAACACCTAAGCGGAAATGCTCGTGAGGCACTGGCGTAAAGTTAGACACTATCAATACTCGCTCACCAGATTCACTGATGCGCTCGTGCGCAAGAATGCTCGCTTCAGCAGAGTCCTGTAGACGCCATTCAAAGCCTTTCGGATCAAAATCAAGATCGTGCATTGCAGCTTCAGAGCGGTACAGATTGTTCAGGTCTTTCGTTAAACGCTGAACACCTTGATGACGCTCGTAATCCAGCAAAAACCATTGCAGCTGGTCGTCATGGTTCCATTCAGCCGTCTGACCAAATTCTGCACCCATGAAGTTCAGCTTCTTACCTGGTTGCGCATACATGTAACCCATATAAGCACGTAGGTTTGCCGTTTGCTGCCATTCATCACCAGGCATCTTGTTGTGGATAGAACCTTTACCGTAAACCACCTCATCGTGAGACAGAGACAATACATAATTCTCACTGTGTGCGTAAACCAGTGGGAAGGTAATCGTATCGTGGTGATATTTACGGTTGATTGGGTCTTCTTGAATGTAAGACAAGCTGTCGTGCATCCAACCCATGTTCCACTTAAAGCCAAAACCTAAGCCGCCCATAAAAGTCGGTGCTGAAACACCAGGGAAAGCCGTTGATTCTTCAGCAATCGTCATCGCATTCGGAAAGTGTTTATACACTTCTTCGTTCATCCACTTAAGGGTTGCGATAGCGTCGTAGTTTTCGTTGCCGCCATCCGCATTCGGGATCCATTGGTCATGGCTACGCGAATAGTCGAGGTACAACATCGAAGCAACCGCATCAACACGGATGCCATCAATGTGGAATTGCTCGAACCAGTACAGTGCATTAGAAACTAAGAAACGACGAACATGCTCTTTGCCTAAATCGTAAATGTACGAGTTCCAATCTTGATGCCAACCACGACGTGGATCTGGATCATGGAATAATGGCGTACCATCGAAGTTTGCTAGGCCGTGATCATCACTTGGGAAGTGAGCAGGAACCCAGTCCAGAACAACGCCAAGACCCGCTTGGTGACATTGATCGACGAAGTATTTGAAATCATCTGGAGAGCCAAAACGGCTAGTCGGTGCAAATAGACCTACAGGCTGATAGCCCCAAGAACCGTAGAATGGATGTTCTGAAACTGGCATTAGTTCAACGTGCGTGTAGCCAAGATCCGTTAGGTATGGGATCAGCTCTGCCGCAAGCTCGCGATAATTTAAGAATTCACCTTCAGCGTTACGCTTCCAAGAACCTGCATGCAATTCATAGAACGAAAGCGCTTCTTTGCGCTTTTGCGTTACCGGGCGATTTTGCCATTGAGTATCTTGCCACTGGTAACGAGCGTGATCGTAAGTTACAGATGAGAACGATGGGTATTGCTCAGAGTAGAAACCCCATGGGTCAGCTTTGTGTGGTAAGCCTTCGCCATTTGGTCCTTTTAATTCAAACTTGTATTGAGCGCCTTCTTCCAGTTCAGGAATGAATAAGCCCCACATACCGTAATCTAGGCGTTGCATTGGGTGGCGGCGACCATCCCAAGCGTTGAAGTTACCCACCAAGCTTACCGCAGTTGCATGCGGTGCGTACACCAAGAAACGCGTACCTGAAATCGTCTGTCCATCACGCTCTAGCGTAATAAACTGAGCCCCCATGTGATGATACATATCTTTCGGTGTATGAAGATCTTCATAACTCGCGTACAGATCGTGGTACTGGTAAGGATCATCGATGATCTGTTCTACGCCAGCCCAATCAACCGCAAGCTTATAGTGAGTAAAACGTAAGTCTCTCTCTTGCTTAAGAATGAAACCACTTTCACCCTCTCGCGCTAACTCAATACGAGGTTCCTTTCCAACAATCAACTCGACTTTATCTGCCCCAGGAATCCACACACGTAATGCACCTTGCTCAGAAGGTAGGTATGGCCCTAAAAACGCGAATGGGTCTGTGAAACAAGCCTGTGATAGTTGGGTATATATTTGTTTTTGCTTTGAAATCGAACTTAGTTCCAAAACGTTTCTCCCTAACCAAACATCCAAAAAACATAATACAAAAATGCCCGCTATTAGTGCGGGCAATATAACGACGGTTTATTCTACCAGATGAGCATTCATTATTGAGTGACCGAGGTTGTAGTTTCGTACGGCTTAAGCAAAAAACCACCTAATTTCAAGTCACTCACGTCATTACTTAGCGGCTTTTTCTCGAACGTCAGTCAGCTTAGAAGCGATACGATTAACGCCTTCGTGAGCAAATATTTCGTCCAAGTTCATTGATAGTTTACGACGCCAGTTAGGGTATTCATCAACCGTGCCAGGAATGTTTACTGGCTTGTCCATCTCTAGCCAATCTTCTAGCTGAACGCTCAGTAGTGTTGAACCACCAGCCGCTACGTGCAGTTGAAGTGCCTCAGCAAGGTAAGAGTCCATCGGTACTTGGCTCGCATCGCGGCCCACACCTTCTGGTAGGAAACCATGCCATGCTACTGAATCTAAGATACCTTGCTTGCACTCTAGGCGGTCATCGAACAAGGTTTCTAATTGTTCTGCATCTGGGTATAAGCCAATCTCTTGGCCCATTTTCAGGTCATCACAGTGCCAGAAGCCACGAAGCGTTGGCATATCGTGAGTACACAGTGCCGCCATCGATTGTGATGCGTAGTGTTTTGGTGAGATGAAACCACCGTCATCTTCTGATGTTTCGAAGAAGAACACTTTGTAAGAATGCACGCCAGCATCTGCAAGGATGTCGACAATCTCATCCGGTACCGTTCCTAAATCTTCACCGATAACGCTACATTGGTAACGGTGAGATTCAAGCGCCAGAATAGACAGCATATCTTGTACTGGGTAGTAGATGTACGCGCCCTTAGTTGCGTTCTCACCCTTTGGAATCCACCACAAGCGCAGTAGACCTAAAACGTGGTCGATACGCAGTGCACCACAGTGCTTCATGTTCGCACGAAGTAGCTTGATGTAAGCGTCGTAGCTTGTTTCTTGAAGCACTTCTGGGTTTAACGGAGGTAGACCCCAGTTCTGACCCAAAGGACCAAGAATATCAGGTGGAGCACCAATGCTCGCATCCATCACTAGGTTGCCTTCGTCAGCCCAAGTCTCGCTGCCTGAATCTGCAACACCTACCGCTAAGTCACGGTACAGGCCAACAGCCATGCCCTTCTCTTCTGCAAGAGACTGTGCATCGTTGATCTGGCAATCTGCTAGCCATTGCAGGTACATGTACAGATGAACGTTTTCTAAGTTCTCTTTGATGTATTTCTGTGTCGCTGGGCTGTCGAATGTACGGTACTTCTCAGGGAATACCGGCCATCCCCACATGCCAGAATCTTCTGCATGCAGTTCACCATGTAGAGCATCAAACGCCGCTTGATGCATCAGGCTATCGCCACCCTCTTCTACGAAGGCTAAGAACGCTTGTGCACGGTCGCTGTTTTTGTCTAGATGACGAGTCTTAAATTCTGCGAATAGCAGAGGCAAGATGCTCATCTTAAGCTCAGACACTTCGGTGTAGTTTACCCAGTGTGCTTCACGCGCTTTTTGTAGACGCTGTTGGAACTCTGCGCTGCCGACTGTTTGTTGTGCTTCTGCACTTAGTGCAAATTCAGGAACTGAACTCACATCAATGTATAAGATGTTCAACCAGCGACGAGAAGATGGGCTATATGGGCTCGCACCTTCAGGGTTCGCAGGGAACAATGAGTGAATTGGGTTTAGACCAACGAAGTCACCACCACGAGAAGCGATATCCGCAACAAGCTGTTTTAGGTCTCCGAAATCACCAATACCCCAGTTATGCTGAGTTCTTAGGGTATAAAGTTGAACACTGGGTCCCCAAAGCTTTTTGCCTTGCTCGATTGGTGACTGCTTGAAACACGCTTTTGGCGTAATAATCAGTGTCATCTCGTAAGGCTTCTTACGGCGCTTACGGCTCACAATGAGCTTGTGATAACCCCATGCCAAATCACTTGGCAATGCAAACACTAAAGGGCCACCCTCGGCACGCTCGTCACGAATGACTTGAGATTGAAGATAGCCTTCAAGTACCTCTCCTTGCTCGGTTTCTAAGCGCCAGCTGAACTCACTTTCACGAGCACTTACACCTAGATTAAGCGCCACTTCTACTGGCTCACCGTCACGCAAGACAAGAACTGGGTCTAGTACATCTTTTTTGTGTTTTCTTTCTGCTGACTTAAGCAGTGCATCATCGCTGCTTGTATCGTAGCCCAACGAAGCCAATAGAGACGTGATCGTCTCGTCTGATACTTGTGCTTCATCGCCCCACGCACTAACGTAACTGTCGGCAATGTTTGCCATTTCTGCGACTTGTTTTAATACGGTCTGTTCTTTCATCGCTCTCTCCGAAAACGTTCTGACGCTTTCTATTTTGTAGGGTTGTTAATTTAATTTTTACTAATCAATTAGCTTGTGACAATCGGTTTGTAAGCAGCTTGTTTATAAACGAAACCTTTAAGCCTTTCGTTTGCTCACAAGCTAATTGAGCCAAGGCAGAAACTGCCTTGGCTACTTTGGAAGTATTAACGGTTAACCGCTTCAAGTTTCCAGATGTTGTTCACGTAGTCGCGGATAGAGCGGTCTGATGTGAACTTACCAACCAATGCTGTGTTAAGAATTGCTTTCTTAGCCCAACCTGCTTGGTCTTTGTATTGCGTGCCCATGTCTTCGTGCGCTTTCACGTAAGATGCGAAGTCAGCAAGACATAGGTAAGGGTCACCACCGTCTAGCAGGCTATCAAACGTTGCACGTAGAAGGCCTGGTTGACCTGGAGTGAACTCATCGCCAGTCAGTAGGTCTAGAGATGCTTTCAGTAGTGGGTCTGCATTGTAGTAGTCGTATGGGTTGTAGCCTTGAGCTTTCAGAGCTTGAACACCATCAACGTCTAGGCCGAAGATGTAGATGTTTTCATCACCCACTTCTTCACGAATCTCAACGTTTGCACCATCCATCGTACCGATAGTTAGCGCGCCGTTTAGAGCCATCTTCATGTTGCCCGTACCAGATGCTTCTTTACCCGCTAGTGAGATTTGCTGAGAAACGTCTGCTGCAGGGATGATGATTTCAGCCATGCTTACACGGTAGTCAGGAATGAATACCACTTTCAGTTTGTTACCGATGCGAGGGTCATTGTTGATCTTCTCTGCAATCTTGTTAACCGCGAAGATGATCTCTTTCGCTAGGTGGTAACCCGGTGCTGCTTTCGCTGCGAAGAAACATACGCGTGGCTCACACTCGAAACCAGGTTCGTTAAGAATACGGTGGTACAGAGATAGAATGTGTAGCAAATCTAGGTGCTGACGCTTGTATTCGTGAAGACGTTTGATTTGAACGTCAAAGATAGCGTTAGTATCTAGCTCGATACCCATGTTCTCTTGAACCCAATCAGCAAGGCGCTGTTTGTTTTCTTTCTTAACAGCCATGAATTCTTTTTGGAATTTCGCGTCTGTTGCAAACTTAGCGATGCCTTCTAGCTGCTCAAGTTTTGCTGGCCACTCAGTGCCGATCTTGCCAGTAATTAGCGTAGATAGGCCTGGGTTACAGAACTTCAACCAACGACGTGGCGTGATGCCGTTCGTTACGTTAGTCAGTTTGCCTGGGAAGATTTCGTTGAACTCTGGGAACAAGTCTTTCTTAACCAGTTGAGAGTGAAGCGCAGCTACACCGTTTACTTTGTAAGAGCCAATCACACATAGGTTTGCCATACGAACCATGCGGTGGAAACCTTCTTGGATGATAGAAAGCTTCGCTTGCTTCTCACCGTCACCAGGCCACATCTTGCGAACTTCTTGCATGAAGCGGTGGTTGATTTCAAAAATGATTTCCATGTGACGTGGAAGAAGACGTTTGATCAGTGATTCAGACCAAGTCTCTAGTGCTTCTGGAAGTAGTGTGTGGTTCGTGTATGCGAACGTATGAGCACTGATTTCCCAAGCTTGGTCCCAAGTTAAACCTTTTTCATCGATCAGGATGCGCATCAATTCAGGGATAGCGATCGTTGGGTGCGTATCGTTCAGTTGAATCGTTTCTTGCTTAGGCAGATCTTCTAGAGAGAAACCTGCTGCTTCGTGACGACGTAGAATATCGCGAACAGACGCTGCTGAGTGGAAGTACTGCTGCATTAGACGCAGTGTCTTACCTTTCTCGTGGTTGTCGTTCGGGTAAAGTACTTTAGTGATGTTACCTGCATCGATTAGCGAGTGTTGTGCTTCAAAGTAGTCACCGTTGTTAAAGCTTGCTAGTGAGAATGGTGCGATTGCCTGACATTCCCAAAGGCGCAATGGGTAAACCGTGTTTGACTCGTAACCTACGATAGGTAGATCCCAAGGCATTGCTTTCACTTCCATACCCGGAACCCAAGTACGAACTTCTTTGCCGTCGATGTATTCAACTTCTACATGACCGTAAAAACCAATGTGTTGTGCTAGTTCTGGACGAGCCACTTCCCATGGGTAACCTTCAACACCACGCCATGCGTCAGGAGCTTCTTGTTGACGACCGTCTTGGAAAGACTGTTTGAATAGACCGTATTCGTAGTGAAGACCGTAGCCCACTGTTGGATATTCTTGAGCGGCACAAGAATCCATGAAACAAGCGGCTAGACGACCAAGACCACCATTACCTAGTGATGGGTCGCGTTCTTCTTCTAGAAGGTCAGTTAGGTTTTGACCTAGCTCTTCCATTGCATGAGTGATCTGTTCGTAAAGACCCATGCTGATCAGGTTGTTACCTGTTAGACGACCAATCAAAAACTCTAGTGATAGGTAGTTAACGCTCTTAGCGTTCTTAATTTTTTCATCATTTTCAGTTTCTAGCAGGTCAAAAGTCGTTAGCTCTGCAAGAGCACGACCCATTGCTAGATACCATGAACGGCTGTCTGCTGTTTCAACGGTTGTTGCGTAGGTTGCAGATAAATGTTTCTTAACACTCTCTTGGAATGACACTTTATCGAAAGTTTTTTGCTGAGTTGGTTTCATTTCAGAAATCTCGCTTTTAATAGTTCTAATTCATCTGTGACATATCGTGCATGGTCACCATAAACTAAACATCCTCCCGCTAATGCAACTGACTAGGAGTAGATGGGAGGGCGTAGGGGGCGTACCGACTTAGGGTTAGTGATCTGACTCTCATGTTCTGACTGAGAACAAAAACTTGGAGTGACTAAGATCACAAGCTCCCGTTCGATAACTTAACTTCAATTGATGTGACTTTTATTTAACCAGATTAAAGTCATTGTCAAATCTGATATTCAGATCACGAAAATAATTTCCAACTCTCATCTTTTGCATAGATTCCCGTGTAGGGATGAACGAAGTCACATTCACAAACCAACCCGCAACGTGAGCAAAGTCTCAAATAAAGGGCGTAGACACCCAAAAACATGCAGGAGTGCAAGGTTTCTGAGGAGGATCGTAGTCGGTAACGTTTGGCTTCACGTAATATGAGTAAAGACTTAAGTAATTAGGCTCATGTCATTGGAGTGCACTCAACGATAGATTGGGATATTCCAGAACATAGCCACGGAATAGGTGTAAAACTTCGATATGTGGATCCCTTCGAAACTGACTCGTCCCGGCCGCTTACATAATGCAATCCTACGACCTAGGGTTCTCGATCTGCTTCACAATGCAGATTGCTATAAGCTTGTGTTGTTCCGCTCTCCAGCGGGCTACGGCAAAACCACCATGGCTGCACAATGGTTGGTAGATAAACCCAATGTGGGTTGGTACAGCATTGATGATAGCGACAACGATGCCTTCCGCTTTATCAACTACCTACTTCAATCACTTAATAAAGCGACTCAAAATGCCTGTCCGAATGCCCAAAAGCTGGCAGAAAAACGACAGTTTTCATCGCTGCATTCTTTATTAAGTGAAGTATTTGCCGAGATGTCGGAATTCCATCACGAGTGTTTTCTGGTGTTGGATGACTATCACTTGGTCAACAATGACGACATCCACGAAGCCATGCGCTTCTTCCTCAAACACATGCCCGATAACCTAACGTTGGTTGTCACCAGTCGTGGTACGCCACCACTTGGTACAGCAAACCTGCGCGTTCGTGACTTAATGATCGAATTAGGTAATGACTCGTTGGCGTTTGATACCGAAGAAACCACACGCTTTTTCAACCAACGCGTAGCCGACGGCATTGATGACACGACGGCAGATAGCATTTGTAGTTATGTAGAAGGTTGGCCTTCTGCACTGCAACTTATCGCGCTACAAGCACAACACCAAAAACGCACTCTTGCACAGTCCGCAGAGTCGTTCTCTCACTTTAATCACGCCCATCTTTGGGACTACTTGGTTGAAGAAGTATTCGACCTGCTAGACAAAGAAACCCGACAGTTCTTGATGCAATGTTCTGTGCTTGATCACTTCAACGATGAGCTTGTGTGTGCACTTACACAGCGTGAAGATGCGTTAGGTATGATCGAATCACTCAACCGTTTTGGTTTGTTCATCTACCCGCTTGAAGGTGAAAAGAACTGGTATCGCTTCCATAACTTGTTTGGTGAATTCCTCGCACATGAGCGCCAAGCTCGAATTCCTCAGCAAGAAGCTGAACTGCATCGAAGTGCTGCAAAAGCGTGGATCAAGCAAAACACACCACACCAAGCACTACGTCACGCACAGCGCGCTGAAGATCCAGAACTGATCATTCAAATCCTGACTGAGCACGGTTGGCCGATGTTCAACCAAGGTGAGCTTTCGTCATTAGAAATGGCGATCAAACAGCTAACCACAGATCAACTATACAGTGAGCCAAAGCTTTCGATGTTGCGCGCTTGGCTTGCACAAAGTCAGCACCGTTATGACCAAGTGGGTACTTTGTTGGAAGAGGCTGAGACTCAATATCAAGCTCGAAACATTGAGCTCGATACTCAGCAGCAAGGCCAATACAACGCCTTGCGCGCCCAAGTTGCCATCAACAGCAATGAGCCTGAGAAAGCATTGGAATTGGCTGAGCTTTCATTGAGCCAACTGAACACCACAGTTTATCGTAGCCGCATTGTTGCAACCTCGGTTGTGGGCGAAGTGAATCACGTAATGGGTAATCTGAGCCGTGCTCTACCAATGATGCAACAAACCGAGAAGCTGGCTCGCCAATATCAGGTTTACCATCAGGCTCTGTGGGCGATTCTGCAACAAAGCGAAATCTTGATTGCTCAAGGTTATGTTCAAGCTGCATTTGAACTACAAGACAGTGCATTCAAATTGATTGAAGAACATCAGCTTCAATATGTGCCGTTGCATGAGTTCTTGCTGCGTGTTCGCGCTCAGATCTTCTGGTGTTGGAACCGACTAGATGAAGCGGAAGAGTGTTGCTACAAAGGCTTAGATATCCTTGGTCACCACTCTCCGAGTAAACACCTGCACAGCTATTCTATGTTGGCTCGTATTTCATTGAGCCGCGGCGAGATTGATAAAGCGTCGAAATTTATCGACCAGATTCAGCACCTATTGCGTCAATCGACTTACCACGTAGATTGGACGGCAAATGCTTCTTTGTCTTTGATTCTTTTCTGGCAAGTAAAAGGCGATAAAGAGGCGATACGTGATTGGCTGAGTGTGGCGGTTCGACCTGAATCGGCAAGTAACCACTTCTGCCAACTTCAGTGGCGAAACATCGTTCGTGCTCACATCATCCTTGAGCAATATGAAGACGCGGAAGAAGCGCTGACCTTCCTTAAGAGTGAAGCCCAGCGTTCGCACCTGATTACCGACACCAACCGCAACTTGATCGTTGAAGCCGTGTTACGTACACAAATTAACGATGAAGACAGCGCACGAGTACTGCTTGAAGAAGCGCTTCATATGACTAACCAAACCGGTATGGTCGGTAACTTCTTAGTAGACGGTGGGACCATCGGGCATATCCTAGATAAGTTGAGCAACAAGCCAGGCTTAGGTGATTTAGAACGTCACCGCGCACAACAAATCATGAAGGATATCTCAACTACGCAACGCAGTCGTTCGGTGCATTTCGATGAAGACTTTGTTGAGAACTTGGTTAATCACCCGAATATTCCTGAGCTGGTGCGTACTAGCCCACTCACTCAGCGTGAATGGCAAGTGCTTGGTCTGATCTATTCAGGATTCAGTAATGAGCAGATCGCTCAAGAACTCGATGTAGCGGGTACCACAATCAAGACTCACATCCGTAACCTTTACCAAAAGCTCAACATTGCTAACCGTAAAGAAGCAATCAGCACAGCGGAAAACTTGCTGCAGTTGATGGGATACTAAAGCGGATTCGAGATTCGAGATTCGAGATTCGAGATTCGAGATTCGAGATTCGAGATTCGAGAAAAGTTTAAGCTAGTCGCCAATGGTGGCTAGCTTTTTTTTGCTTGGGACATGGGAAAATAGCAACTTACCAAACGACAGGCAAAAAAATAGCCAACCGCAATAATCGCGATTGGCTCTATATATTTGTGAACAAATCATAAGTTCACTAACAACGTCAGTTGGCTAGGTGACCCTCGGCTTAAGAAGGGTCAATGTATATAATGCAGTTAGCGTGCCAACTTTTATTCGACGTTTTATAAGCCCTGCATCGCATAAAAACCATGAATTTGTCATGCGAATTGCAAAGTGCATTTGCATAATGCAACCAAGATGCAATATCGATAAGAGATCTGTTTCATCGCTGCTGTTAATGACAAATCACTAAGTGGTTGTTATCTAAATGTTAGGCAAATATTCACTTCAACTTATTGCCTTACAATTAATAGAGTAATAAAAGCCCTTCCCCAAAAGCATATTCATACTTTTTTTACACTAAAGTTTGTATACTGCACAAAATCATCCTCAACTCTATGAAGCAATGAACTACTTAAGTACTTTTTTCAAAGGCATGGCTATGGGCGCAGCAGACGTTGTTCCTGGCGTGTCGGGCGGAACCATCGCATTCATCACTGGTATCTACGATACGCTGCTAGAAAGCATTCGCAGAATTAACCCTAGCGTACTTGGCTTATGGAAACGCGAAGGCTTCAAAGCCGCGTTTAATCACATCAATGGTTTCTTCCTAATTTCACTGTTCGCGGGCGTATTCACGAGCATTGCGACATTCGCAAAATTGATTTCTTGGTTATTAGTCACCCACCCTGTTCCACTGTGGTCTTTCTTCTTCGGCCTGATCTTGGTCTCGGTTTTCCATATTCTTAAGCAAGTAGAGAAACGCGATATGATTCGCTTCGTGTTTTTGCTGCTTGGCGTTGCTTTCGCTTATAGCATTACCGTGCTTAAACCGCTGCAAATGGAACCAACCAGCATCAACGTATTGATTGCGGGTGCGATTGCTATCTGCGCGATGATTTTACCCGGTATTTCAGGCAGCTTTATTCTGCTCCTGATTGGCATGTATGGCCCCGTGCTTGGCGCCGTTAAATCATTTCAAGTCGATGTACTTGCGCTATTCCTTGCGGGCTGTGTGATCGGACTGCTGACTTTCTCACATGTACTGTCTTGGCTATTGCGTTCATTCCGCGACTTCACATTGGTATTCTTAACCGGTTTGATGATCGGTACGCTGCCTAAGATCTGGCCTTGGAAAGAGACCATCAGCTGGCGCACAAACTCAAAAGGTGAACAAGTTCCTCTGATTCAAGAAAACCTATCACCGTTTGATTTTGAAGCGGTAACCTCTCAGCCTTCTCAGTTGGTCATGGCGATTGTGATGATGTTTGCTGCGATTGCATTGGTTTTAGGCCTGGAGAAGTTTGCAGAGCGTAATGCTGACTAATCATTCAGCCAGCTTCTGGAAAGCGTTTAGAACGGATAATGCTTAGAAATACTAAGCTCACTTCTCGATTAAACAGACAAAAGCGAAGCCAATGGCTTCGCTTTTTTAGTTCTACCATACGCACAAAATTGCTTTTTGATACAGGCACGTATTGAGGGGTATGATAACATCGCCGCTCTTATAAAATTAGATGAGAACACGACATGCACCCAGCATTAAAGGTGGTGGCTCTTGGCATTGCTCTCGTGGCAGGTTTTTATGGGCCGCAAGTATTTCAAAAATTTAAGTCGGTCATTGAGCACTCAACTGCCGAAGTCAACTTGGATGCCTACTGCATGCTTTCAACCATATCGTGTGAGCAGGAATCCATTTCAATGTCGCTTGATCGCGAAACCGCGCAACCTCTTCTACCCACAAAGATAAAGGTCGTTTGGGAAGGTGCTGCATCTGAGACACTGATGTTATCGCTCACCGGTTTAGAAATGGAAATGGGATCAGCGCGTTTTCAATTAAAGAGCATTGGCAACAATACCTATGAAGGTGATGTGATTTTACCTGTATGTACTTTAGATAAAATGACATGGATCGGTGAGCTCACTGATGGTGTCGATACTGTAAACCCTGCAATAAGGATGGCAAGATGAGTAGAAATTGGTCGTTAGCATTGGTTGTCGCTTTTGTACTTGGCTTTGGTGTCAAAAGCTATCTTGATGGGCAAAACGAAGTTCAAGAACAACACGCTGCAAAACAAGAGTTCTCCGCAACGACTCTTTTCGGCAAAGACAACCAACCAACGGAAATCTTTGACCAAACCGATGACAGAATTCGCATCGTTTACTTCGGTTTCACACGTTGCCCAGATGTATGCCCTACTTCTTTGGCTATGTTGGCCGGAGCACTTAACCAAGTCTCTGATGAAGCAAAAGCCAAGATTCGCCCGATGTTTGTCTCTCTCGACCCTGAGCGTGATGCAGCAGAGGCCTCATACGAATACGCACAATACTTCCACCCAATGATGGAAGGATTAAGTGGTCCTTTGGATGTGACAACCACGCTTGCACACAACTACGGTGTTATTTTCAGAAAGACCAAGCTGGAAGGTTCAGAGTTGGAATACACCCTTGACCACAGCTCATATTTTTATTTTTTAAAGCCCGACGGTACCTTGATTACCAAAGTGCCGCATACGTTAACGCCAGCGCCGATTGTTGAGGCCATCAACCAATTGACGCAGTAAAACGTAAAAATAAAGAACTTAACCAATAAAGTTCGAACAAAAAAGTCAGGTCCCAGACCAAAACATAAAAATTAAGGACAACAACATGAAGTTAAAAGCACTTGCTCTAGCAGGCTTATTGCTCACTCCCCTTGCTCACGCTAATAGCGACATTATGGTTCATGACGCGTACGCTCGTGCAACACCGCCTTCAGCAGTGAACAGCGCGGTATTCACGACTCTGATGAACCACAGCGATAAAGATCGCGCTATTGTTTCTGCGACAACGCCAGCAGCAGGAAAGGTAGAACTTCATGATGTTATCGTTGACGGCGACGTAATGAAGATGCGCCAAGTTCAACAAATCACAATCCCTGCAAATGGTGAAGCGGTACTAAAGCCAGGTAGCCTACACATCATGTTGTTCGACCTAAAAGATGGTCTAAAAGAAGGTGAGCAGATCGAAATGACTCTGACTTTCGCTAACGGTGAAACGCAAACCTTTGACGCGCCGGTTAAGAAAGTAATGAGCGGCATGAAAAAGATGAATCACGATCATCACTAATCGGATTCATAATCAATGAAATAAATTAAGCCACGATGACTTCTCGCCATCGTGGCTTTTTGTTAAACTGAGCGCGCTTTTTATTCAAAGCCTGAACACATCAATAAACCAAGGAGAATAGAAGATGATTGTAATGAACACACTAAAACTGGCAGTAAAAGTAACGCGTTAATTTGTTTGGTTAATCAAACTTAAACACCGATCTACCAACTTATCGTCATCCATTGACGACCGCACACTTTTACCCGGTTTACTGTTGATCATAAGTGATCAATACCTGCATGCCCAACAACGCATGACTAAATCCGGGGTCCTATCTATTTGAATTCGACCCAAGCACAAAACATTTTTGACGTCTCGACGCTTTTTGAACTGACCAACGCTTTTCGATCTCATCGACAACCTGAGATCTTACAAGACGTTAATGCTCTCATAAGACTTTAATGCACTGATAAGACTTTAATGCTCTCACAAGAAAAGAAAGCTCGCACGTCTGGGTAAATAGACATGAATTCACAAAACGCATTTTCTCATCCAATGTCACTTCAACAACTTGGATGGCAACCTGTATTCCAACAACAACTGACACTCGAAGACTATGATCACTCCGTCATTGCTCGTATCGTCGCACATCACCGCAATGGCTATACATTAGCGTCAGAGCAAGGTGAAATTGTTCTACCCATCCACCAAAACCAACCGGCAATGACCGTTGGCGACTGGGTAATATTGAACTCTGAACTGCAATTCGATCGCTTACTAGAACGCCAATCGCTCTTTAGCCGAAAAGCTGCGGGCAGTCGTGTGGCTGAACAATATATTTCAGCCAATATCGACACAGTGTTTATCGTGGTTTCATTGAACAACGACTTTAATCTGAGTCGCATTGAACGCTACCTGGCACTCGCAAATGAAGCACAAGTTGAAGCGGTTATCGTCCTGACGAAGAAAGACTTGTGTGACGACTACGAAGACAAAGTACAACAGGTACAAAGCTTAGACCCGATGCTGATGATCGAAGCGGTCAACAGCCTAGATCAAGACTCAACCCAAGTACTTTCACCTTGGTGTAAAATCGGCAAGACCGTCGCGCTAATGGGCTCTTCTGGTGTGGGTAAGTCGACTTTGGTTAACTCATTGCTAGGTGAAGCATCGCAGGCAACTGGTGGTATTCGTGAAGACGACAGTAAAGGTCGTCATACAACCACATCACGATCACTCCACTTGCTCGCATCAGGTGGCTTGCTTCTCGACACTCCAGGAATGCGAGAGCTACAACTTGCAGAATGTGCTGAAGGCGTGAGTGAAACTTTTTCAGACGTCGAAGAGTTAGCAATGCACTGCCGCTTCTCTGATTGTCATCATGAATCAGAGCCGGGATGCAAGATAAGGGCTGCCATTGAGAGTGGTGAACTGTCTGAAAGACGATTTACTAACTATCAAAAGCTATTGCGAGAGCAAGCCAGAAATGGTGCCTCATTGGCAGAGCAACGTGCTAACAGTAAGCAGCTTTCGAAGATGTACAAAACCGTTCAATCAGAAAGTCGAAATCTTAAAAAAGCTTCTGACTAAACCTTTAAGTTAACGACTATAAGTTGTATTTGAGACAAGCTTAGCCCCTTAGTGTTAAACACGTGGGGCTTTTTGTTTCAATTTGGTCTTAGTGTGACTATTTATGCACACAATGTTCTTACCAATAGTCGTTTACATTTCCAAATTTACAGTATATTGAGTCTATTAAATGTCATTTTGTAGATTTATAGCTCAATCAAAACACATTTGATTAACATTTAGCTCTAAAAACACCACGTAGCGCAAACAATCACCCTAAAAGTAAACTATTCCTAGACACCCTCTTAGATCCCGCTAATATGACCGCCCATTCCACTAGTGTATAGTCGGATTTGGTACAACTTTATAAAAAGATACATCACTATAATAAATTAACAATTGCAGGTATTTTATGCAAAATCACAACATGCTCGCCCGCATCGCTCGTGGAAATCTCGTTCTACAGATCCTTGCTGGTATTGTTTTCGGTGTCGTTCTCGCCATGGTGTCTCCTTCAGCAGCTCAAGATGCAGGCCTACTAGGTAGTCTGTTTGTTGGCGCTCTGAAAGCTGTTGCCCCAATTTTAGTATTCATTCTTGTTGCAGCTTCTATCGCAAACCAAAAGAAAGGTCAGCATACTCATATGCGTCCGATCATTGTGCTTTACCTGATTGGTACGTTTTCTGCTGCACTGACTGCTGTAGTACTGAGCTTCATGTTCCCAACCACTTTGACACTGGTTGCTGGCGCTGAAGGTGCTAACCCTCCTCAAGGTATCGCGGAAGTTCTTCATACCCTTCTATTCAAGCTTGTAGATAACCCAGTTAGTGCGCTAATGAACGCAAACTACATCGGTATTCTTGCTTGGGCAATCGGTCTTGGTCTTGCACTGCACCACGCATCTGCAACAACCAAAGCGGTTTTCGAAGACCTTAGCCACAGTGTTTCACACATTGTTCGCTTCATTATTCGTCTTGCGCCATTCGGTATCTTCGGCCTTGTTTCGACTACATTCGCAACAACGGGCTTCGATGCACTAGCAAGCTACGGTCAACTGCTAGCGGTTCTACTAAGCTCAATGCTGATCATTGCTCTTGTCGTTAACCCACTGCTTGTCTTTGTAAAGACAAAACAGAACCCATACCCACTTGTACTACAATGTATTCGTGAATCTGGTGTAACGGCATTCTTCACTCGTTCAAGCGCTGCAAACATCCCAGTGAACATGAACCTTTGTAAGAAGCTAGAGCTAGATGAAGATACTTACTCTGTTTCAATCCCTCTAGGCGCAACCATCAACATGGCGGGTGCTGCAATCACCATCACTGTGTTAACGCTTGCAGCTGTACACACAATGGGTATTGAGATTGATATCTTCACTGCGATCCTACTAAGCCTTGTTGCTGCAATTTCAGCATGTGGTGCATCAGGCGTTGCCGGTGGCTCACTGCTACTGATTCCTCTAGCTTGTGGCCTATTCGGTATCTCAAACGATGTAGCGATGCAGGTTGTAGCGGTTGGTTTCATCATTGGTGTGATTCAAGATTCGGCTGAAACAGCACTTAACAGCTCAACTGACGTAGTGTTCACTGCGGCTGTATGTAAAGCTGAGCAAAACAAAGCTTAACAGCTCTTGGGTATTAGGCTTAAGCTCTAAGCTCTAAGCTCTAAGCTCTAAAAGCAAATAGCACACAAATAAAAAGGGAAGCATTCGCTTCCCTTTTTTGTTGTCTTGGTTTTCTAGATTACGGCTAGGAGCTATATAGATTTATAGCTTTATAGCTTTATAGCTTTATAGCTTCACAGCTTTAGTCATTCTTGTCTAACTCATCAAAGCTAACCAACACGTTTTAGTGGTTACTTTTCCAGCTTGGATCCACGGCTGCCTGACTGAAGTCTAGAGAGTTAGGACTTGCTTCTTTGTTATGCGTTGCTTGATCGCTGGGTGACCCTTGATTCGCAGCACCGCTATCATGGTTTGGCGTCGCCTGCTGGCTGTAATCGACGTTAGAACCTTGCTCACTCGACGCTTTGGTCTCTAAATGACTACCATCGACATTTAACTCCTCACCTTCTTCATCGGACGCTTCTTTAACCTTCTTAGGGACAGGGACATTGCGTTTGTAGAGCTTGTTGAGCGCCTTAATGATTGAGTGCTTAGTGATTGATTCTTGGGTCAACTTAGTCATTATCGGTTTAGTCAGAGCTTGTAAGCCCACGACAGCATCCACACCAAGTTCCCCGCCGACTTTATCCCTCAAGTGCTTGGCTTCTGAGTAACCAAAATGAGCCGATAGAAATAGCCAGATATAAGCAATGGCATTACCGTGTTCACCATGGTCAATCCAAGCTTCACCTGCTCTAAACATCGCTTCTGCACTGTTCTTTTCTGCGGCCGTCTCAAACCAGTAAACAGCCTCGCCATGGTTAGGCTCAACACCCACACCGTTCAAATAACTCATACCAAGTTTGATCTTGCCGTCTAAGCTATTCTTTTCCGCGGCCTTTTGGTACCACTCGACAGAGCTTTCGGCAGAGTAGTCTGGGTTTTCTTTATCTAGACACCAGTCACCAATGAACAGCATCGCTTCAGTATTACCACCAGCCGCAGACTCTTCAATATAGGTATAACCCTTAGGGATGTTCTTATCGGTTCCGCGACCAAAGACAAGCGCTTTGCCCATCTCAAATTTCGCAGACACGTCATTGTCCAATGCGGATATCGCAAGCTGCCAAAAGTTGGCTTTTTCTCTTAAAATCAGGTCTTCTTTACGCTTCATGCTTAGGCGCACAATGCCGTACATGCCATTGATATTATCGAGTTGCGCTGCTTTGTCGTACCAATACAGAGCTTCCTTTATATTGTTACGTTCAGCTTCTTTTGCCAAATACAGAATCGACGGTACATGACCGGTTTCGGCTTTGAAGTGACGCTCTTTTTGCTCTTGTATGCGCGCTTTTTCAATCGCTTTTCGGTAAGCGACAGCACGAGCCTTACGTTCTTGTTCCAAGCGCTGCTTTCTTAGCGATAAAGAGATCAGCCACACGGCGACAAGTATTAACGAAAGAGCCGTCGCACCAATTGCGATTCCCATTGTACTCATAAAATATTTAACCTAACTCGGCAGATACAAGACTCGACGTTGAGAGTGTGTTCTACCCATAGTGAATGTTATGTTTCGAATTACAGGGAAAAGTGCAGTTACTGGCACGTTCCGCCTTAAAATGAACTTAGTTCAGTATCTCAGGATTACATTGCGATAAGAAGCCTAGGAGGTTCAATCCGTATGCAGTCCATAGACGATGTGATCTTGCTTCAATATAGATAAATTATGAAGGCTGCCTTTCATCAGGAAAGTCCTAAAGCTTGGTGACGAAATTGATGTTTTTCCCATCAACAATTTCGTGCAACTGCCGTACAACTCTCTTACAGGAATAGCTCTATACCTAGGTCAATTGACCGTATATGTAAGCCAACTCGGCAACCGTCTTCGCTGAGAATTTCTTCATCAAGCTTGCTCGGTGTACTTCCACTGTTCTCATGGCAATGCACAATTCATCGGCTATTTTCTGGTTACGCTTACCGTCGATAATTTGTTTAAGGATGTCTATCTCACGCTCGGTTAACGACGCGTACGCTTGGCGATACACATTCATTTGCAAATGCTTTTCTGAGGCAACTAAGCCTTGCTTGATCGCCTCAGCTAACTCACTGCCTTTGACCGGCTTCTGGAAGAAATTCACCGCACCAGCCTGTAGCGCTTCAACCGCCATAGGTACATCACCATGACCAGTGAGATAGATAACCGAAAGCGGGCTCTGTGCTTTCAACATCAGTTCATGTACTTGCTGCCCTCTCATCTCAGGCATTCTGCTATCGAGCACCACACACCCAGTCGCACTTAAATCAACGGCATCTAGAAAACTCGGGCCATCTTGATAGGCTGACACCTTAAAATCATGCTCTTCCAGTAAGAACACCAATGAATCACGCATTGACTCATCGTCATCAACCACATAGACCGGCAACGTTTGATGAAGTTCAGACATAACAAGATTCCTCATGAATCATTTGAAAGAGAGAAAGGCAGTGTCACCGCAACATGACATCCATGTGGGGTGAGTGACGTGATCGTCATTTGACCACTGTGATCTTCAATAACATCTTGGCAAATCGCGAGCCCAAGCCCCAAGCCATTTTCTTTGCTGCTCACAAAGGCTTGAGTCACTTCTTGTTCAGTGAAATCTAAACCGGTGCCGTTATCGATAATCGACAACATTATTTTATCCGGTTGATACTCGGTAATCACTTTAATTGTCGATGGTTCGTTGTTTTTGTTACCAATATCAGACGTAGCGCTTTGTTCGCGATGCATCTGAGCATTACACGCATCAGTCGCATTGTTGATCAAATTTACAACCACCTGCTGCAATCCGACGGGGTCAACATGTAGCGTGATAGGTTTACCCACGACATAACGTTCAATGGTTATCTTGTGTTTCTGTAATCGAAATTGCAGTAGCTCGATGGTATCTGTAAGAAGAGCTTCTATATCAGTTTGAGATTTATCTGATGAGCGTTTTTTGATCATGTTTCTTAAGCGCTGGATGATCGCATCAGCACGGTCCACTTGCGACTGGATCTTCTCAAATACAGGCTCTATGTCAGTCAGCGGTTTGTTCTTCGAAATCCGCAGTAAACCACCTTCGCTATAATTCCGAATAGCTGCCAAAGGCTGATTAATCTCGTGTGCCAAGCTACTTCCCAGTTCACCAACTACCGCGATTCGTTGTGAGTGCTCTAGCTGTTCACTCTTACTTTTCAGCTTATAAAGCGTCGCTTCTAGTTGCTTTTTGCTGCGACTGAATTTGTATTCTAGCCAGAAGTGGTAAGCATTCAGAGACACGACAAGAATAAAGAACGCCCATGCCCACTGTTGATTGTACTTGAGCCAGATTAACGCTTCTTTCCACCAAGGTTGTTGCAGTGGATGCATGTCGAGTTGTTGATATAGCTTGTCGATCGCCAGCAAGCTTGTCGGTGACGTCCAACCCGATGCATTCGCTGCAATGGCCGGTGCGCTGCTCTTAGGCATCGCAAATAATACCTGACTCATCTGTTTGGCCAGTGCCGAAGAAGCCCGCTCTGTTTTGGCGAACGACCAGTTGGGGTACAACGGCGTAGACACTTGGCATCGGAATCCTTCTGGCGCTTGATTCTCGATAATTCGATATTGCCCCGCCACCAGCAAACCTTCACTGATCATGTTCTCAACTAAACAGCTTGGTACGACAGCCGCTTCAATGTGCCCTTCACGTAGTTGATACAAGCTGGCGTCGATCGGGAAACCTAAAAATTGGGTGTTAGAGAAAAAGTGGTTGGGATTAAGCCCTTGTTGCATCACTTGGTAACGCATAGTGAGGTAACCGCCAAACGCATTTTCAGAGACAGCAGCAATCGGCTTTCCACTAAGTTGCTCAAACGAGATATACGGTGACACTCTTCTGACCACTAATGCAGAACCGATACTGCGCGTGCTGCTCACACCTTGATCGTCGTAATTGTGACTGGTCATGGTCGCCATCCAAGAGAGCGCGTATTGACGTCCTAAACGCACTGCTTGGCCGGGGTTGGTGATAACAAAATCAACAGTGACATCTTTTACCGCTTCGGCCATCTCTTCCAAGTTGAAAGGCTTGAGAACAAAGTGTTTTCCGGGAATGCGCTCAGACAGCCAATCCATTGTCGGCTGCCAACGCTGCTGAGCGGAAAGCTTACCTCGAGTCGCCAACACGCCAACTTCTATGATTTGCTCAGACTCAACAGTGCTTGTCGTTGCAATCTCTTGCTCCGATTGAGCCGCCAAACACGCGCCTGCGGTTAGGCTCAACCAACAAAGGCCAACGATTGTCATTAGGTTTCTGACTGTCACTGAAATCTCTTTCTCCAAACGGACTGTTTATTCAATTTATTCTCGATTCATTTTATGTCAGCGGCGTGTTTCGCGCTTAGCTCATGCTTGAGCGCCTTAAATAAGCCTCTAAAACAAAGCATAACAGCTAGATTGGTAAAACCACATTTGTTCTAGATCAACTTTGATCTGGGTATGTGGAAATCCACAATACCCCGTGAACGGTCAAAAACTGACAATAAGCCTAACAGATCGAATACCCATTTATAGGTACCTCTATGGACTCATTGAAAAGACGGTTTCTCAGCCAATTCGGCAAGGTTTCCGCTGGTGCTGCGCTCATTCCCATTTCCGGAATCAACACCGCAGTCGCAAGCACAGCCATTCGCAATAACAACCAACCTGACCGCAAAGGCGAAATAGGTAAACGCTACGCCATGGCGATTGATTTACGTAAGTGCGTTGGCTGTCAGGCGTGCACTGTTGGCTGTAGCGTTGAAAACCAAGCACCAATTGGCCAGTTCAGAACCACCGTAAAACAGTATGAAGTCTCCCTTGATGATGGTTCGACTGCTCAGCAAGACGTGAAATCATTCATGTTACCTCGCCTCTGTAATCACTGTGACAACGCTCCCTGCATCAAGGTTTGTCCAGTTCAAGCGACCTTCCAACGCGAAGACGGCATTGTCATGGTCGACAATGAACGCTGCGTAGCCTGTGCTTACTGTGTTCAAGCTTGTCCTTACGATGCTCGTTTCATTAATAACGACACCCTTACCGCAGACAAATGCACCTTCTGCGCACACCGCCTTGAAGACGGCTTACTGCCTGCTTGTGTAGAAACCTGTGTCGGTGGCGCGCGTGTCATTGGCGACCTTAAAGATCCAAACAGCGAGATCAACCGTCTGCTCAATGAAAACCAAGACGACATCAAGGTGCTTAAGCCAGAGCAGAATACCAACCCCCATGTTTTCTATATCGGCATGAACGAGCGATTCGTTAGCCACATTGAAGGCCAACCTGCGATTTATGATCCAGCCGCCATCGATAACTCATCCTCTAGCAAACAAGAATTGGCAATCGCGACACAAGGCAAACAAGGAGAGACAGCATGAATATCACTGAGGTGTTAGTCCCCGCTCAAGAGATCGCTTGGCTACCGTGGGCGGTTCAATATTTCTTCTACATAGGTTCAGCCTACGCGGCCGCTATTCTGTTTTTGATTGCACTGATATTTAAGAACTCAACCAGCCACCAATTTCGTTCTGCCCTTGTGCTTGTGATGGCAATCGGTGCGATTGTTGGGCCATTAGCGCTTACTGGTGACTTGCATCAACCCGGACGTGCGTGGCATTTCTATGCTCACATCACACCTTGGTCATGGATGTCATTGGGCTCTCTGTTTCTACCTTTGTTCTCTGGTCTGGCTGTCGCGACTGCTTGGGTTTACCTGCGTGATGACATCGCACAGCTCAAAGAGAGTGAAAACCCACTTCTAAAACGTTTGTCTTGGCTGACGCTAGGTAAATGGCAAATATCATCAAAGCTGATGATTGCACTCGCTGCTGTGACGGCTATTTCGGGCCTAAGCATCGCGCTTTATACAGGCGCAGAGATTGCGATTTTGGCGAGCCGACCGCTTTGGCATCAACCGGCTTCTCCACTACTTTGGTTCACGACCGCATTCTTTGCTGCTACAGGTTTAACGCTGTTGATTTGGGCTCTGCTGCCTTCAAGCAAACCAAGCTTAAAACCAACAGACCTCGCTCTAGTACAAAGAACCATTACGTTAACAGGTGGCCTTGCCATCATTCTTACGTCGATTTGGGCATCTAACCATGGTCACTTCAATCTGTATGAGAACGACGCTTGGGGCATCAATTTAGGCATCATGACCACCAGCATTTTGCTGTGCATGATCTTGGTTCTACCACTGCAACGCCTATCGCAAAGTAAGCTAGGAATTATCTGTGTTGCGCTTGCGACCATAGTTTCTGCATGGGCGGTACGTTGGGTCACCATGATGGAAGTTCAAACCATTCCACGTTTCGATGTTGGCCCATTCCCTTATGAACTGCCGATGGGTAGCGCAGGATTACTCGGCATTGTTGGTATGTGTGGTCTTTGGTTAGCACTTGCGTTGTTCGCCTCTGAGATCGTGTCTACTGGTTCTACACGAACAACTGGTTCTGCACCAAAGACAACATCGAAGCCAAACCAAAATACACCTTCACCACTTAACCGCTCACATAGCTTGTAGTCTGAGGAATCATCATGGATAACAAACGTCGTCAATTTTTGAAAACAGGCCTTGCTGCCGGTGGTGCTGGAGCTTTTGCTGCAGGTTATGCGACAACCACAAAACACATGGTTCACGGTGCTATCGATGGCACCGCGGGTAAGAAAACCAACCACATCCATCACGGTAATTCGCTAGAGACGGAATACAGTGTCGATGAGCAAGGTAAGATCTCGCCGAATCCAAACCAACGCGTTGCACCATCAATGTGTTTCGGTTGTTGGACACTGTGTGGCTTGCGTGTACGTGTCGATAATCGCAATGACGAAATTTTGCGTATCTCGGGCAATCCCTACCATCCGCTATCAAGTGATCAGCAAATCCCGTTCAAAACACCGGTAAAAGACGCCTACATTGGCTTGTCTGGAGAATCCGGTATCAATAATCGTTCGACAGCCTGCGCCCGTGGTAATGGCATGTTAGAGATTCAAAACAGCCCATACCGAATCACTCAACCGCTCAAACGTGTCGGTAAACGTGGTGAAGGCAAGTGGGAACCGATCAGCTACGAGCAACTAATCACTGAGATCACCGAAGGTGGTGACTTGTTCGGTGAAGGCGAAGTGGAAGGCTTACGATCGATTCGCGATATCGAAACACCACTTGATCCAAACAACCCTGAATACGGTCCCAAAGCCAACCAATTGTTGGTGACGAATGCTGGTAATGAAGGCCGTGATGACATCTTGAAGCGCTTTGCATTTAACAGCTACGGCACACGCAACTTTGGTCACCACGGCTCTTACTGTGGTTACGCGTTCCGTGCGGGTTCAGGTGCGATCATGAACGATCTAGACAAGTTCTCGCACTTAAAACCAGATTTCAACAACGCAGAGTTCATTCTTTTCATCGGTATGTCTCCGGCTCAAGCGGGTAACCCGTTCAAGCGTCAAGCAAGACAATTGGCTGAGGCTCGTACCAACGGAAAACTCAGCTACACCATAGTGACACCAAGCCTTCCGGCAGGATCGTCAAGCCTTGCGGCGGGCGATCGCAACAACTGGCTACCGATCAAACCGGGCACCGATTCAGCATTAGTTCTGGGCATGATCCAATGGATCATCGACAACCAGCGCTACAATCACGACTTCTTGTCTCGCCCAAGTGCGCAAGCGATGAAGCAAGCAGGCACCACACACTGGTGTAATGCATCTCACCTTGTGATCAGTGACGAGTCGCACCCACAAAATGGGCGTATGCTTCGTGCATCGGATATAGGGTTGCTAGAAACAGGCGAACCGATGTCTGACGATGACGGATTTATTGCACTTGATGTGACAACGTCACTATTAGCATCACATCTTCAGGTGAATGAAGCGGCTCTGTTCGTCGATCAAGACGTAGAAGTTGATGGTCAGACTGTTCGTGTTAAGTCTTCTCTACAAAGATTGAAGGAAGAAGCCTTCAAATATGACCTTGCATACTACAGTGAGCAGTGTGAGATCCCGCAGGACCAAATTATTGCGCTAGCGAAACGCTTTACCAGTTACGGGACGAAAGCAGTCGTGGATACTCACGGTGGCAACATGCACACCAACGGCTTCTACAACTCGTTCTCTATTCTGATGCTGAACGCGCTGATCGGTAACATCAACGCGAAAGGCGGTGCGATGGCGAAAGCGGGTGGCTACCCGACTTCGGTTGCAGGTCCTCGTTACGACTTTACAAAGTTTAAAGGCAAGACCAAGCCACAGGGCGTGTTCTTATCCCGCAGCAAGTTCCCGTATCAAAACACCAGCGAATACAAACGTCGCGTTGCCGCAGGTGAGTCACCTTACCCGACACGCGCTCCGTGGTACCCAATCTCTGCGCCGCTGTTAACCGAGCACTTATCAGCTGCGATTGATGGCTATCCTTACCGCGCAAAGGCATGGATCAACCACATGGCGAACCCACTTTATGGTGTTCCGGGTTTAGACAACTTGCTGGGTGAAAAGCTTAAAGATCCAAAACAGCTTGGCTTGATCGTGTCTATCGATGCCTTCATCAATGAGACCACCGCGTTATCGGATTACCTCGTGCCAGACACAGTGACCTACGAAAGCTGGGGCATGGCAACACCTTGGCATGGTGTCGCGACCAAAGCGATCACTGCTCGCTGGCCGATTGTTGAGCCTAAAACCTCACGCACTCAAGACGGACGTGCCATCAACCTAGAAAACTTCTTTATTGATCTGGCGAAAACACTGGGCTTAGGTGGCTTCGGAGACAACGTAATCAAAGACAATCAAGGCAACTGGCACGGTATTCATAGCGCTGAAGACTTCTACCTGCGCTCGGCTGCTAACTTAGCGTTCGTAAAAGGTGGCGTGCCGAATGTCGATGCGGAAGATATTGTTTGGTCTGGTCTAGAACGTCTAGTGCCTGTGATGAACAAAACACTCAAGCCTGAAGAGATGCTCAAGGTAGCGTATATCTTTGCGCGTGGCGGTCGTTTCGAAGACGCCACCAATGCCTACACCAATGAAACCATGAAGTACAAATGGACCAAACCACTGGCAATCTGGAATGAAAAGCTCGGTACTTCTCGCAACACCATCAGTGGCGAACAGTACATGGGTTGCCCGACATGGTATCCACAGAAGCTGGCAGACGGCACACCTTTAGCAGAGCAGTTCCCGACCAAAGATTGGCCATTTACTCTGACCAACTTTAAATCCAACATTCACAGTGCGGTGTCTAACTTATCACCACGCTTAGAGTCGATCAAAGGAGTGAACCCAGTTTACATTCACCCGCAAGACGCCTCTTCTGCTGGCATCAAAACTGGTGACGTATTTGCCATTGAAACACCGAGTTCAACCACACACGCGTTGGCGATGGTGATTGATGGCATCAAACAAGGCACATTAGGCTTTGAACACGGCTTTGGACACAAAGAGCTCGGTGAACGCGCACACTGGATTGGTGACGCACAACAACCAGTGAAGATGAAGTCGAACGATGGCGTTAACATCAATGATATAGGCTTGATTGACCCGACGAGAGAAGGCAAAGGCGTCATGTTAGATTGGGTTGTAGGAGCAGCAGCCAGGCAAGCGCTTCCGGCTAAGATCTACAAGGTCTAGCTTAAACTCAGCAAGCTATAACTTAATCACTCATTCAAAACACTTCCTTATCTGATTTGCAGATGAGAACACAACAGGGCAACTTCGTCATTCGAGGTTGCTCTGCTTTTTCGTCCCCTTGTTCTAGAAAAGCAGGCTATTTGGATAAACGTCCAATCTACATAAAGTACCCAATCTAGATAAAGCATCCGCTCTAGATAGAGTAATCAACCCAAAGCCATTAGGAAATCTTCATTTCACCACAACTTTTTTAGCACGCATCCATAAAGCAGCTATGCTTATACAATAGGTGCCATAAAAGAGCCTTAACAAGCAGTTATACCGAGGCGAACATGGCAGTTCCCTTGCATTTCATAAACGGCAGTTGGATCAACCTACAGAAGTTCACATCAATACCATTATGGTGATTGAGGTTATTAATGTGAGACTAACCTCAAGTTCCAAGTGAATTAATGTGGAAATCCACAATAGCGCGAACAACCAATTATGTCGAAAATGCGTGCATTACAACCAATAGCGACGCCTCATGACTAAGCTGACAATTAAAACTCAAACTCTAACGCTTTGCATCGCTGCTCTAGGAAGCCTTTCTTTATCCGCTTTTGCACAAGCAGCACCCAATCCAATGCCAGAAGCCGCAGAAACTTGTAGCGGCTGCCATCAAGCCGACGGTAAAGGCATGCCCAACATTGCCCCTATGCTTGCAGGGCTCAATGCTGACTATCTAGAACATCAACTGGTTCTGTTCTCAAGTGGTGAGCGTCAAAGCGCGATCATGAAGGGAATGGCTGACGGTGTATCTGATCCCGCTGTTCGTCGTGAGGTCGCAGAATACTTTGCATCACTACCTTCATACGAATTTACCGATTTAGAGCAGCGCGGCTCACAGGCTGATATCGATAACCCCTATCGTAAACTTGTATTCCAAGGCGATTGGGATAGAAACATTCCAGCCTGTGCAACCTGTCATGGGCCAAGCGGTATGGGCGTGGACAAATTCCCGCGCCTAGCAAGCCAGCATGCTGACTACATTCAAACTCAGCTCAACGCTTGGAAAAATGGCACTCGTAAGGGTGATGATTTGAACATGATGGGTAATATCGCCGGCAAGTTAACCGACGATGAGATCAAAAACCTGTCTTACTACTTCGCCTCTTTCCGATACTAAAGGGCTCGCATGAAAACATTACTTCTAATTACCGCAACCCTTGCCTCTGGAATCGCTTATGCCGAAGGTGAGTTGCCCGATCGCCAAACCGAACTGCCCGCCGTTGAAAAACCACAAGATAATAAATATCTGGTGCCACGCGACTTGGTAGATATTCCTGATGGGGAATTTGGTGACAAAGTAAAACTGGGCTATTCCCTGTTTGTCGATTCACAACAGATGCGTGGTACGTTCGTCGGCAATGAACAAAACTGTGTCAACTGCCACATGCAAGCGGGCATGAAGCCTAACGCTGCCCCTCTTTGGGGTGCGTACATGGCCTACCCTGCGTATCGTTCTAAGAATGACAAGGTAAACAGCTACGCAGAACGTATCCAAGGTTGCTTCACCTACTCAATGAATGGTCTGCCACCGGCTGAGGGTTCAAAAGAGATGGTCGCACTGACGGCGTATTCATACTGGCTGGCGATGGGCGGCATCTTAGACAAGAACGGCATGCAAGATACACCCGTTCCTGAGATTAGCGATGCCGACTTACAAGTCGGTGGTAAAGCGGAAAGCTTCCCTCTCCCTGAAGAGCTGTTAAGCAAATACCCAATCGATGGCCGCAGTAAGTTGGCAGGGCGTGGCTATCCTAAGATTGATAATCCTGAACAAGAGCCATCGATAGCGCGTGGTGAAAAGGTTTACCAAACCAACTGCCAAACCTGTCATGGTCAAAATGGTGAAGGCATTAAAGGATCAGACGGCCGTTCATACTTCCCACCACTGTGGGGGGAAAATGCGTATAACTGGGGCGCAGGTATGCACCGTGTAAATACAGCAGCTTACTTCATCTACGAAAATATGCCGCTTGGAAAGAGCCAACAGCTTTCAATTCAGGATGCATGGGATGTAGCCGCATTTGTGAACAGTCATGAACGCCCACAAGACCCACGATACAAGGGTGATGTTGCAGGTAATGCTAAGCGTTACCACAACCACCAAGGTTATTATGGCAAAGAAGTCGACGGTAATGTACTGGGTTCAAAAGCCTACCCAAGTGGTAAAGAAGTGATTCATGAGCATTGATAGACATTAGTGCACAAGAGCCTTTCACGTCAGCTATAGCTAAGCTTTACATTGTAAATCAGCTATAGCCAGAGGAATAAAAAGGAGCTAGATCGTTCGACGTTCTGGCTCCTTTTTTTATGTTTGAACGATTAGAAAAACAACTAACCTTGCTGCATCTTCTCCCAAATCGTCGGAGAGCCGATATAGTCTTGAACCGTCGTAATAAACTCTTTGACCAGTTTGGTCTGCTTACGGTGCGGATAGACAGCGTAGATTGCAGTATCGATTGTAGAAATCGGGTAATCTGGAAGCAACGTAACCAAGCCCAGATCTTTCATTGAGGCATACAGGTTTGATTGGTCAAGGAAGCCATAGCCTAAGCCATCTTTTACGCAAGAGACCATGGTGCGAACATCACTCACCTTATAGTTGCCACGAATCGTCAGGCTCTGGAAAGTATTTCCTCCCGGCTCTTCACTGATTCTCAGATGATCGACCGTCATATCACCATTGGTATAAATCACAGCGGGTAACACGAGCAAATCTTGTGGCGTTTTAGGTTCACCATGCTGCTTCACAAAGTCGTTCGAGGCGACCAACATAAAGTTACTGTCGGCAATCTTCTTGGCAATCAAATTCGATTCAACAAGCTTGCTGAAGCGAAACGCGATATCAAACTGCCCTGCAATGATGTTGGCGATCTTATCGTCTAGTGAAAGTACGATCTGAACATCTGGGTACTTTCTCATGAACTGAGTGATGATAGGTTGCAGATATTGCTGCCCAAAATAGATCGGTGAAGTAATTCGTAGCACGCCTTTTGGCTCTGACTGGTATGAATCTGCAATTCCTTGGATCTGATTGATAGTGTCTTTCAGCACATAGGTTTGTGCGAGAATATCTTCCCCGGCCGACGTCAACGAAAACGAGCGTGTAGAGCGGTTAAGCAGCTGAACACCTAAATCTTGCTCGAGCTTTTTGATCTGTTTAGAGAGTGATGAGTTGTCCATATCGTGCAAGGTTGCCGCTTTGGTAAACGACCCTTGTTGAACCACATCTAAGAACAATAACAACTGATTGGTATTTGGCACTGCGCCTCTCCTGAAATAAAACTCGACTAGCGTTCGTCTTTAGGGGTATCCATCACAACCATAGTCGTAATAGATTGCACCTGAGCACATTCCCCAAGCACATCGGCATGAAACTTCTTATAGCCCGGTAGATCTTTGGTTTCTACCCTTAGCAAGTACTCGTTGGCACCGGTAATGTTGTGGCACTCCACCACCTCTTTTTCCATACTGACATGCTGTTCAAACTCTAGTTGAGCCGCTTTGCTGTGGCTCGATAAACCAATCGAAACGTAAGCAATAAAGCCAACGCCCATCAGGCCATTATCCAGAACTGCACGGTAACCTTGAATGATACCTTTACGCTCGAGATCTTGTACGCGCCTTAAGGTCGCAGAAGCCGACAAGCCAATCCGTTCTGAAAGCTCAATGTTGGAGATTCTGCCGTCCAATTTAAGCTCTTGCAATATCCTTTCGTCAAATCTATCCATAAGTACTTATTATTGTGCATTAAGTGATAATTGAGGAAATAAAAGCACATAATTGCCTCACTTTCCACCTACTATGTTTCTCAACACGTGAAAGTCATGACCGGTCAGTCACTTCGTTCATTTTTTGCTGGAGAACCATAATGCCTTTAGAACAACTTAGCGCACTTGCCTTGTTTGCGTTTGTCTCGACCTTCACGCCGGGTCCAAATAACATCATGCTCATGACATCAGGAGCAAATGTTGGCTTCGCCCGCACTATTCCGCACATGCTTGGTATTGCTCTGGGGTTTGCAGCCATGTTACTGCTGGTTGGTTTCGGCTTGATGGGCGTTTTCAACGCATACCCTGTGACGCACCAAATCTTGAAATACCTAAGCCTTGCTTACCTCGTGTACCTTGCGATTAAGATAGCATTGAGCGGCAAAGCCAAAAGCAGCGAGGCTTATAAGCCAATGACCTTCATCGGCGCAGCAAGTTTTCAATGGGTAAACCCTAAAGGTTGGTCAATGGCGCTGACTGCATTCTCAGTGTATAGCAGCGGCAGTTCATGGTGGGAGCTTGCGATCATCGCAGGTATCTTCACGCTAGCGAACTTACCGTCAGTCACATTCTGGACGGCAGCAGGCAAACAACTGCAACACTGGTTAACAACACCAGTACGCATCAAGAGCTTCAACTACGGTATGGCAGGCTTACTTCTAGCCTCAACGATTCCGATGTTGTAACCAGATAGCTTCTCTATGATGGTTAGTAAGTGATTACTAGCCATCAATATCATTACAAGTATCCAATAACCTCGCTAAGCCAACGCCCAAATGTTGCCTGCCCGCTTGGGGTTAACGTCCACGCAAACGCCGCTACATTAATTACCACTGTCAGCCAATAGATAGATCTGAACGGCTGCTTCTGCGTTTTATGACGCAACTTCTCTTGAGCTATCAACGCCCCTAACCAGCCACCAGCAATAGAAAAAGTATGCAGGGTTTTCTCTGGCACACGCCAATTGCCATTGATCGCTGCTCGCTTGTCCTTCGCGTACACAAAAAACGTCACGAAACCGATAACCAAATACCACACCAACAGCGCTTTAGAACTTTCCGCAAACAACACAGACACCGCCACCAGAACCAAATAAGTGATAACGATTTGAATAGATGAAGACAACATGACTCCTTTTGAGCAACAGCTCACATACTGTAGCAATTACGCCCTGTAGATTTTGATAAGGATGAGTAAGGCATATTGTAATTCGGTTAGCCTGCAAAGAATAAACAAGCCCTTTCATCCCTACATAACATGATGGAAGTTAAAGGAATTATAAATATGTACAACCAAAAGTACGCCATCTACCAAGTTTTTACGCGTTTATTTGGCAATAAAAACACCCAACATGTTCCATGGGGCACAATCGAGCAAAATGGCGTCGGTAAGTTCAGTGATTTTACCGACAAAGCGCTGTCTGAAATCCGCAAACTCGGTATGACTCATATTTGGTATACCGGAGTGCCACATCATGCGCTCATCAATGACTACAAGCACCTTGGTATTTCAGACGATCACCCTAGCGTGGTAAAAGGCCGTGCGGGATCACCATATGCCGTCAAAGACTACTATTCCGTAAACCCAGATCTCGCAGACAACCCTGAATGCCGACTAGAGGAGTTCGAGGCACTAATCAAAAGAAGTCACGACAATGGTTTAAAAGTGATTATCGATATCGTACCGAATCACGTTGCGCGTCATTATAAAGGCTTAAACAACCCAGAAGGTGTCAGTGACTTCGGCGCTCAAGATGACACAACGCTGGAATACCACAAAGACAATAACTTCTACTACATTCCCAACAGCACCTTTGAATTGCCAGACATAGAGCCCGCCTTTACGCCGCTAGGTGGTGAACAGCATCCCAACCTAAACTCCCCGTTTATAGAGACGCCCGCCAAATGGACAGGTAACGGCTCACGTTTAGCCAAGCCTAGTTTCGATGATTGGTATGAAACGGTGAAAATCAATTATGGCATGCGACCAGACGGTTCAAAAGATTTCCCTAAGCTACCCAAAGGCTATGTACAGCGTGACCACCTAGACCATTACCACTTCTGGGAAGGCGTGGATGTGCCAGACTCTTGGATTAAATTCCGAGACATCGCCTTGTTCTGGTTAGACAAAGGCATTGATGGATTCCGTTACGACATGGCTGAAATGGTGCCAGTTGAGTTTTGGAGCTACCTCAACTCATCAATAAAGATGAAAAACCACGATGCCTTTCTGATGGCAGAGGTGTATCAGCCGGACTTGTACCGTGAATACATTCACTTAGGCAAGATGGACTACCTCTATGACAAGGTAGATCTGTACGACGGCCTCAAAGCCATCATGCAAGGCAAGGCTTCAACGGCAATCATCCCTGAAATCCAACATCAAATGCACGACATTGAACATCATATGCTGCATTTTTTGGATAACCATGACGAGCAACGAATCGCCTCACCAGAGTTTGTAGGCAATCCACATATCGCAAAGCCTGCGATGCTAGTTAGCGCTCTATTGAGCAGCTCTCCAACCATGATCTACTTTGGGCAAGAAGTCGGCGAACCCGGTGCGGAGAACGCTGGCTTTGGACAACCCTCACGAACTTCCATATTTGACTACATCGGAGTCCCACAACACCAAAAGTGGATGAACCACGGCGCATTCGATGGCGGGCTATTAGACGAAAACGAAAAGCAGCTGCGTCACTTCTATCAAAAGGTAATGAACTTTTCGCTAGAGCACTCATCGATAACAGGTGATTACCAAGACTTACACCAGTGCTGTAACTTAAGTGATTCAGTCTACGCATTTCTGCGCTCTGACCACCAAGAGCTAACCATTGTTGCAGCTAATTTCAGCCAACATACCACTGAAAATATTCACTTAAAGATTCCAAGTGATGTAATCCAAAAACTCAAATTAGTTGATGGTCGTTACATACTCAATGAATATATTGAAGGCATAGCGCAACAAGTGCTCGACATTGAGAACAGTGTTGGCAGTTTTAATATTGAATTGAAACCGCTGGCGTCTTTGGCTTGGGTGTTATCCTTAAATGGATGATATACCTATCAATATAAATTACCGAACAGCTCGCTTTTAGCTAATTGATAAATAACTTAATTTCCAAATTAAATTAACACTCTCTCAATTCGATATATTACTCACAATAATAAGGATGAGCTCTCATCCTTATTAACTACGCCTAGCCTCTACGCCTTACATTATTGATATTATGCAAATGAGTCATTGATCCAATTAATTTAACAATAACCAAATACAAAGCGTGATATTGACACTAGGTTTCCTATATTTACGAATTTAAAATAACTTTATACATTGCCATCACAAATAGTTGACCTTGGTTAAAGCTAGGATATTCATCTTCATAAAAAGTGAAATATGGATATCAAAACGTGAACAACATAAATATTAATAAAATTATCTCTCTACGAAATACCTTCAACAATACCAAAAAGAAGAGCTTCAAACGCTCTACATTGGCCAAAGCAATGTTACCGCTCTTCACCGCTACTTTGATCGCGGGTTGTGGTAGTGATAATGATAGCGACAACGGTACAGCCCCTGGCAACAGTGGTTTATACCCTGCAGCTGAAAACGAAGTCGTTATTTACTACAAACGCGATGTTGCCGCTGCCAGCTCATCTGGCTCAACTTACGACGGTTGGGGGCTGCACCTTTGGAATGGTGAAGGCTGTACCAGCACAGATTTAGTCGGCATGGGATTAAGTGAAACCGGAACCGACTGGAACAGCCCTTACGAATATGATGGTATCAGCGATACTTACGGTGCTTACTATGTGTTGAAAGTCGATCCTGATGCTTCTGACCCACATAAATGCATGAACTTCATCTTACATAATGGCGACGAAAAAGCGTTTGGCAGTGCCAATTCTAAAATCGATCTAACTAAGCTTGGCGATTCACAAGGTGTATTCGGGTTCCATGGCAGCAGCGAGTTGTACTACGACCCTATTTCAGAGCGACCAGTCAATATTGATGGTCAAAAAGCACACTGGCTAGATGCAACCACAATTGGTTGGGAAGCGGCTAGCAATGCAGACTCTGTGAAGCTTTTCTATGCACTAGACAACAGCATCACAATGAACGATGACAAAGAGATTGTCGGTGGAACTGCAATTGAACTAAGCAAAGACGGAGAGCTGTCTTCTGAATTGAAAGAGCGTTTCCGCCACCTTGCAAGCTTACCTGCCATGGCTATCGACGTTGACGACAGCACACTTCGCACTATTTTAAAATCTCAGATAATTCTTGTTGCTTACAATGCCAATGGCGATGTTACCTCTTCAACTGAGGTTCAAAAACCTGGAGTGCTTGATGCAGTATTTGCTAGCGAAGATGCTGGTAATGCAATGAGAGAAGAATTAGGTGCGATTGTTGAAGGCAGTGCCGCTACCTTCAAGCTTTGGGCACCAACAGCTCAAGATGTAGAACTCGTCCTGTACAGCGAAGATCTCCAGACCTCACAAGTCATCCCGATGACGGAAAACACTGAGACAGGTATTTGGGCGACTGATGCCGTGTCTAATGCAGTCAACAGTTACTATCGCTACCAAGTGAAGGTTTACCATCCAACCACTGGCAATATAGAAACTCGCCTAGTGACAGACCCATACTCTCTCAGCTTATCGAAGAATTCGGCATACTCTCAAGTCATCGACCTGAATGATTCAACGTTGAAACCAACGAACTGGGACGACTACGTACGACCAACCGTTAAAAAAGACGAAGATCATGTACTTTACGAATCACACCTTCGTGACTTTAGCTTCAGCGATAAGCTCGGCACAGCAAGTCTGAACGGCAAGTACCTCGCTCTCACAGAAGCCGATCGTGAGTCGGTCAAGCACCTACAAGCTCTGCAAGAAGCAGGTTTAACCACGCTGCATATCTTACCGGCATTTGATATCGCTACCGTTGATGAAGATACCGCCAGCCGTGTTGATATCACCGACACCGTTGGCAAACTGTGTGATGTAAAACCGACTGCTACCTTATGTGGAAACGAAGACGAAAATAAAGTCATCGAAGATGTACTCGATGGTTATGACCCTTCAACAGGCGATGCGCAAGCGCTAATGAACGACCTGCGTATGCTCGACAGTTTCAACTGGGGCTACGACCCATTCCATTACACGGTTCCTGAAGGAAGTTACGCGACCGATCCTAATGGTTCTCAGCGTATTCTCGAATTCCGTCAGATGGTCAAAGCCACGCACGACATGGATCTTAAGCTGATCATGGACGTGGTATACAACCACACCAACGCGTCTGGTGTGAACGATAAGTCGGTACTGGATAAGATTGTCCCTGGGTACTATCACCGTCTTAACGTCAACACTGGTGGCGTAGAAAACTCGACTTGTTGTGACAACACTGCGACCGAAAACCTGATGATGGGTAAATTGATGGTCGACTCACTTAAGGTGTGGGCTGACGACTACAAAGTGGATGGTTTCCGTTTTGACTTGATGGGCCACCAGCCAAAAGATGTAATGGTCGAAGCATTGGAAGAAGTGCGCAAAATCGACCCGAATACTCTGTTCTACGGGGAAGGCTGGGACTTTGGTGAAGTCGCCAACAACGCCCGCTTCGATCAAGCAAACCAAATCAATATGGCAGGTACTGAGATCGGTACATTCTCAGACCGTTTGCGTGACGCCGTTCGTGGTGGTAGTCCGTTCGACGGTGGCGTCGATTCAGCAGGCAACCACCCACTTCGCTTTAACCAAGGCTTTGGTAACGCAGCGATTGCCAATGAAGAAACCAAAGTTGATCAAGATTCGATCAATGGTCGTTTACATAACCAAGACCTTGTTCGTTTGGGGATGGCAGGTAACCTCGCAGAATACGTACTGATTGATTACAAAGGCGATACCAAATTGGGTAAAAACGTTGATTACAACGGCGCGCCAGCTGGTTACACCAAGATGCCTTCAGAGAACATTTCTTACGTATCGAAGCATGATAACCAAACGCTTTGGGATAACAACGCTTACAAAATCGCCACTGGTACTAGCTCTGCAGAGCGTGCTCGCATGCAGTCTGTATCACTCTCTACCGTGATGTTAGGCCAAGGCATACCATTCATCCATATGGGTTCTGAACTGCTACGATCTAAGTCTATGCAGCGCGATTCTTACGATTCTGGTGACTGGTACAACCGCGTCATGTTTGATGGGACGGACAACAACTGGAATGTTGGCTTACCTCGTGAAGATAAAGATGGTGCCAACTGGGATCTGATCAAAACAATCATTGCTGACAGCGCGGCTAAACCAGACTCAGACGACATTGAGCTGACTAAGCAGCAATTCCTAGAGCTATTAAAGATCCGTAGCTCAAGCGAACTGTTCCGCTTAGATACAGCTGACGAAGTTATGAAGCGTGTCGACTTCCGTAACGTTGGCGAAGATCAAGTCGAAGGCCTGATTGTCATGTCGATCGATGATGGCGTGTCTGCGGGCGACGATCTTGACCCTGCAAATGATGCGATTGTGGCAGTTGTAAACTCAACTAATAAATCTCAATCATTCAAAATCACAGGAGCAACCGGCTTTACACTTCATGACGTTCAACAAAACTCGGCTGACGACACAGTGAAAGGTGCAAGCTTCGCCGCTGAAACCTTCACAGTCCCTGCACTAACGACAGCTGTGTTTGTACAAGCACAAAACGGTGCTCAAGGCGCTGGTTTGCCGGTTGATAACTCAGACAAGGATGTATCTAGCATTCCTCCGTACGGTCAAACAACCGTCTACGTTAAAGGTGACATGAATGGATGGGGCGCAACGGATGATTGGGCAATGAGCTTTGTCGCTAATGGTGTTTATTCTGTGACAGGCAACTTGGAAGCGGGTAACTATGGCTTCAAGTTTGCTGATGCTGATTGGGTATCACCTAACTTTGGTTGCGATTCTGTAGAGCTTGCAAGCGGGTCAATCGATATTGGCACAGGTGGCAATTGCCAATTGAGCGTAACGGAAGCGGGCAGCTACACCTTCACCTTGAATGCCATTCACGAGCTTGACGACAATGTAGACAAAGCTGTGGTATCTGTCACTAAGAATTAAGCTCCAAGCTTAGGTTCAAGTAACAGATAATAAAACAAGCGAAAGCTAGCCTTTGGGAGACGTCAGTCTCCCTTTTTTACAACTATTGAACCCAGCAGATTTAAGCAAATAATAAACAACTGCATCGCCCATTAAAATTCGGGGCATTTCCAACCATACTTTATAGCCCCTACATTCGATTACATGGCTGAAAACTTAGAACTAAAGGGAAAGGATATTCCTTAGAACCGTTAAAACCAAATCTTAACGATATATCATAGTAGGAATGCCGCTCTCCCTTAAGTGAACAGAATTAATCCTGGCAGCCTTTTTTGAAGGGTTACGCCCTACAATTACGATTAAAATACATTCAATTCTCGATGTAATATTCTATCAACAGCAAAACACCGCAGTTGTTTGCGGTGTCGTTAAATTTTGATTAGGAAAACTTCCATGAACCGTAAACATATCATCAAAACCATCCAAATGGGCATCGTGACTACAGCATTGATGGGCGGGATGGCTTTGGCTAATACCACTGATCTTGTAGAATCTACCGACGCTGCTCGCGCCCTGGCACATACTCCTAGCACTGCAACAACGCAACAAATACAAGCTGAAAATGCCGCGCACAAACAGGCACTGCAAACACTTGAAAGCAACGGTAATGTTGATCAATATATGGAAACGGATAAAGCAGGGGAAACGACTACTGGTCACGTATCAAAATGCGAAAATACAGAAGTCCCTTTAGGCGAGAAAGTTGCTGAACATTGCAAATAAAAAGCATATACATTAAAGCGGTATTCGATAGGGTTCCTTAGAAGATGCTAACCGATGCTTAACTTACAAGCATTGCACTTTTAAAGGAACCCTTTATCTATATTACTTGGCGTTGACGGCTCGCACAAAGGCTTCTTGTGCACCTTCAATACCAAGTGCTTTTGCTTCATCTAATAAGCTCAGAGCTTTCGGAATATTATCTTCACTTACTGCCGTTTGAATTGCATTGTGATAGTAAGTTTGTGTTTCTGGTTGAATGATATCTATCTTAGCAGCCGCTGGTTTGGCATTAGATTCACTGTTCGATGAACCAATTGAGAAGAAGCTCGCTTTATCGATTGTAACTTCTATTTTACCAACGTTAGCATTTGGAATCGGGATATCTTTCACTTCAGGTAAATAATTACCGCGGCCTTCCGCATCTAAACGTGCAGGGTGAATGACATCAGTAAAACCACCAAGATCTTCTTGCTCTGTATAGATAACTAAATAAACTGATTTTGCTGTTGTCGGTGGGTAAAAATCGTTATCAGCAACGAGGCGGTTCCCCAAGTGTAGTCTTGGTTTTGCGTATTCGAAGCTCTCTTTACCATAACGCTCTAGCTCTCGACCGTTTTCGTCATAGATGACCGCATTTGGCACAAACGCTGTGTCACCGATAATGCTCGTGATATTAATCGAATACTCACCGCGGTCTGCAGGTAGTTCAATCGCCACTACAGGACTGTTTATTCCTTGGTAATTTAATACTTGGCTATTTGGTGTCACATCAAAAATTGCCGAGCTTGGTAGCTTCATAGGAGCAAATTGAAGACCAGCAATCGAGTTAACTTGTTCAGCTTGTGCAACTTGCACTTGCTCTACTACTTGCGCAGATTGGCAACCAGCCAATGCAACACAACCACTCAACATCAGAGCGCGAAAATACATAGTTCTTCCTTATTTTTATTTTTTTAAGAAATTTACTTAGTTAATTACCATAACGAAAATAATTAACCTAGGAAACCTTTTTACTAATCGTACATTCCTTAAAAAAATAGCCGACGTAAGCCGGCTATGAATTAGGACAGTTTAGGATTTTAAGCTAAGTGGCTTACCACCAAGCTTCAACTTGGATACCAACAACGAAGTCGTTGTCAGCACCTTTAGCTGTTACATCTCCGCTCGCATCTTTCACTTCGCCGAATGAATCACCTTCTAGATCCATTAGGTAGCTACCGTATACGCGGATTTCAGGACGAGCCCAGAAGCTGTCACCCATTGCCCATGCTTGAGCAACAGTAAATTTAGCACCACCAAAGTCAACGTTGTCTACTTCACCAGCGTTATAGCCAGCTTCGAAGATAGTACGCATTGTGTCGTTCCACTTATACATTGGACGAGCCACGATAGAGTATTGGCTTGAATCATGCTTATCAACACCTAGGTCTGAACCTGCTAGGTATGCAAGTTGGTGACCCATTTCCCAAGATTCGCCTAGGTTCATTACACCCCAGTTAAGAATACGGTAACCAAAACCATCATCTTGAGCACCAGAGCGATCATAGTAAGCACCAGAGCCCCAGAAGTTAGCCATTTGAACGCCGTAACCAGCAGTACCTAGCTGAACAACTGTTTGGTTAAAACCGTTGCTCATGTTTTGGTGGATAATACCTGTAGCAAGTAGACCATCATCACCATCGTATTTGCCATTCTTGTTTTCAGTACCGAAGTTGTAAACAACACCAAGCTCTAAACTAGCATCTTCCCATAAACCGATATTCGCTAGGCGAGCATCAGCCATGTAACCAGCACCGTTCTCATCTTCGCCATCTTGAATAATTGCTAAAGAAAGTTTTTGGTTACCAACTGAAATGTTTTCGATACCGCCACCAGTACCAGATGTATTTAGGAAGTAGAAGTCAGTAATGTGGATGTCTTTACGTTGGTAGTATGTTTTACCAGCCCAAAGTGTCGCTTCCTCATCAAAAGAAAGGACGCCAGTTGCTTTAACAGCAAACTGAGCAACGTTAAAGTCACCGTCTTCCCAACCATTTGCGCCATCAGCACCAGAAGCAATCATTGACTCTAAACGCCAAGTTTGCTCGCCAGTTTTTAATTCTTCAGCCAGGCCAAACTCAGAATAGTTGTCGTTTTCATTACCTAGACGGCCAATACCATTCTTCATGAATGAAACGTCACCACCATCATTTCCGCTAATACCAGTACCAGCACGCATGTAGCCATTAAAATCTACAGCGAACGCAGAGCCAGCAGCTAATGTAGTTGCCACTGCAGCAGCAATCAAACTTACTTTTTTCATTCTTAACTCCATTAAGGACGATTTATTTTAGGTTTTTATATTTTTGCTCTCTTGCGGCAACCAAAGGCAGTTATGGCGGACGTAAGATAGAGAGGTTTAGGGTTTCCCCTGATTCGTTTCAACGGGGTCAATATTAAGAGGGGATGACAAGTTTGACTTCCTCCACCCCTAAGTTAATTAAGGGGGACTAGAGGGGAGTAGAAAATATACAGAACGGTATTTTAAAGAGGTAGATCACTTAATCTAGGAGGAGTAGACAGCACACAGATCTAATTATTCGATATAAGTGCGATCTAGTTCAAATATATAATTTGAACTTCATCGATGAATTATTTTTTTAACCGTAATTAATCTGTGAAGTTGCTTGACCTTATTGTGACAAAGCTTTTTACTTATAGTTCACTGATGTCGATAAACGAACAAGAAATCAAGCAATGACTAGAACGCTCGCTCGCCCTTATCCACTAGGCGCAACGCTAGGTAACACTGGCTGCAACTTCTCAATTTATTCTCCTGACTGTAAATCACTTTCCCTCGCACTCTTTGACGAGAACGATGAGTTCACCACTTATAAATTGGAAAATGAATACGCTGATATTCGATATGTGTTCATCGACGGAATAAAAGCAGGACAAAAATACGGTTTCCTTGCTGAAACTGATGAAGGCCCGATCCTGCTGTCCGACCCCTATGCGAAAGCAATCAGCGAACCACTCAACTACGTCACGCCATATAGCCATGAAAAGAGCTTTTCGATGGCAAAATGTCTTGTTGTTGATGACACCTTCGATTGGCAAGACGTAGAAAAGCCACGTATCAGCCGAGAAGATACCGTTCTTTTTGAAACCCATGTAAAAGGCCTCTCTCAGCTTCATCCAGAGATGGCGACCAACACCAAAGGTCGTTACATGGGCTTGGTTAGCCCTGAAATGCTAGCGTTCTACAAACAGCAAAATATCAACTCTTTACAACTTTTACCGATTGCTGCATGTATGCATGAACCTCATCTGCTAGATATGGGGAAAGTGAACTATTGGGGTTACAACCCATACCTGTTCATGGTGCCAGACCCTCGCTATGCAGAGAAAGATGCCGTGACCGAGCTAAAGACAGCAGTTCGCGAGCTACACCGTAATGGTATTGAAGTCATTCTTGACGTGGTTTACAACCACACGGCAGAAGGCGGTGAAGGTGGTACAACCTTCAACCTAAAAGCACTGGATAGTCGCTACTACATTAAACATGGTTGTCATTACGCGAACTTTACTGGTTGCGGTAATACGGTCGACCTAACCCACCAGCCAGCACTCAACTTAGTGATGGATACGCTTCGCTATTGGGTTAATGAGTTTAAAGTTGATGGCTTCCGCTTTGATTTAGCAGCAACGCTAGGCCGTGAAGGCGATAATTACAATCCTGAGGCCGCTTTTTTCAAAGCCGTTGCTCAAGATCCTGTACTTAAAGAAACTAAGTTAATTGCAGAACCTTGGGACATCGGCCCGAATGGCTACCAAGTCGGTAATTTTCCTTTAGGTTGGAATGAGTGTAACGACAAGCTCAGAGACATTACACGCAGCTTCTGGCGCGGTGATCAAGGCTATCTGAAAGAGTTTGCAACTCGCTTGATGGGATCGCGTGATATCTACAGTGCTGCTCATTGGCCGTACAAATTAACCGTCAACTACATCACTTATCACGATGGCTTCACCATGCAGGATCTTGTTTCTTACAAGCATAAGCACAACGAAGAGAATGGTGAGAACAACCGTGATGGACACGGCGACAATCGCTCTGAAAACTATGGCGTTGAAGGCGAAACCGAGAACCTCTTGGTCGTCGCAACACGTGAAAAACAGAAGCGTAACTTCATGGCAAGCCTGCTGTTCGCCTTTGGTATTCCGCATATTTTGACGGCTGATGTGCTATCTCATACTCAAAAGGGTAACAACAACGCTTACTGCCAAGACGGCGTAACCAGCTGGCTGAACTGGGAAGATTCAGAGCGTAAGACTTACTTCAAGACTTGGCTGTCTGAGATGATCTCCGCACGTCAGCAATACATGGTGCCTTTTATTAAGGCATTCAGTGGCGAGAAGCGTAACTCTAACCGCATCTTCTGGAGCCGTGTCGATGGCACTCTCATGGAACATGATGATTGGAACCGTTTAAGCTCGGTTGCGTTGCATTTAGGTATTGGTAAAGATGGTGACGAGTTGATTTATCTAATCAACCAAACCAACGCACCGGCGCGTTTTTCTTTACCTAGTGACCGTGATCAAAACTGGGTGACTATTTGCGATACGAACCTACGAAATGTAAAACCAGGTCATGCTGAAGGTGAAATGCTGTTATCTCCAGCTTCAATGGCGATTCTGCACTATTCGCCAGACAAGACTGATTTAAGTTAAGTTAAAAGCTAAGTTAGCTTAATAAATCACCAAAAACCATAAGAGCCAGTTATGTTTATAACTGGCTTTTTTGTTAGCCAAATATCACAGAAATCATTCATTTATATGGAATCATTTGCATTGATGTGGTTAATGAAACTGTTTAGTATGGCCGTACTATAAAAATGAATCTATAACGTCTTTGGATATCATGGCTTTACCTAAAACATTAATTCGGCTTTTTAAACCATACATTATTTTATTAACTGGAGGGATGCTCTATCTTGCTGTCGCTCAGCTTGAAAAAGTAGAAACAGCAGCAACCGAACAATCATCATCAAATATTCGAATCGCAAGCTCCACGATTCGTTCCAACATCGAAGCCACATTTGGCAAGCTCTATTTTTTAGAAACCAGTCTAGGCTTACCTCAAACGGCTCCAATCGGTGACCGAAAATTCAGAGAACTGAGTGATAACATTCTAAAAAGAACACCTAACTTCTCTGATATCGTTCGATACCAACCTCAAACCCAACAATATATATCAAGTCGTGGCTTACCTCTTTCCAACGAACAAGTTGGCTCCATCAAATGGAACCCAATAGACAGTGTTGTGGAGGATTTTTATATCTCTTCTATTTATCAAAAGCCCGATGGTCGTTGGGTGTTCGCGGTGAAACATACAGCAGAAAGATTGAACGAAGAGATATGGATTGAGTTTGATCTATTGCACACAACCCAAGGGTTAAGAGACTTAAAAACGCTTAATCACGGCTATGTGTTTGTGGTTGATCGAGCAACAGAACGACTTGTCTTTCACCCTAATCCGAAACGTATCGGCTCTAAATCTATCAGCTACCACGCTGGAATAAGCCACCAACTCTCGCAAGGCGAAACCGTCGGTAAACACGAATACTACTATCAAGATAACTTCAAAATATCGGTATTTGACGCTGACAATAGCTTGAACTGGGTGTTCATCGCAGGTACCGATCGTCATGATATCCTAACCAGCTCATATCAATTCACATTAACTGGTGTCGTACTTGGTTCTCTGATTCTGTTGTGGGTTGGGGCAAACTATTTGTCTTATCGCTTGAACGTATCTTTGTCTCAACTGAATAAGGTCGATGATCTCGTAAGCTTTAAACGAGAGTTGAAATCCATACTGGCTAGCTTTACTTACCAAAAAGGCATTCAATTCTGTCTCTATCAGCCTGAAAACCACGCATTCAGTACCATCGACTATCACGGAAACAAATCAACGGTACATTGTGACAAGGCCCTTGCAGAACGATTTACACCAGACACCATGGCTTACCGAAGCGGAAAGTACGCAGACCCATTAGCGTGTAAACTCAAAATACACCAACGCCATTACTGTATTCCTTTGCACTCTCGTAAGCAGTTGATCGCAGTGTTGTACGTAAACGCAAACTTACCGATCAGCCAGAGTATTCTGCGTATGATCAGAGATTACACGGAAGTCTCACTGTCCAACTTACTGCTTCAGCACCAGTTGAGTAGCAAGGACTTGATGACGCAATTAGACAACAAAAGTAGCTTTAATATTGCACTGGAAAACTACGCCAACCAGCCTGAAACCTATATAGCTCTACTCGATATCGATAATTTTGACCACGTGAACCGTGCTTATGGTGAAGCTGTGGGTGACAAGATGATCAAGCTGACAGCAGAAGCGATACGCTCATACTTCCCTAAACCTAAAGGGCTTTGTCTAGCACGTATTGGAGGCAAGGAGTTCGCTGTATTGTTCAAAGCAAATGATGTGAAGGATGCAAAATTCCAGCTGGACCAATGTCGAATTGGAGTTAGTGAGCAAGCCGTTGCCACGCCAGATATCACGTTATCATTAGGTGTCAGCGTCGGATTCTCGCAAATAGAAGGTGAAACAGATTCGGCTTTAGCGCTTGCAGAACAGGCGAAACTCATCGCTCAACAGCTCGGAAAGAACCGAGTGGAAGGACATATAAGGGCTGTCGCGCAAGCTTCATAACACGCCGCAGATTCGTATGTGCACACAAAGCACCTAGGATTCACACCCTAGGTGCTTTTGTTTTTATGGAAAGTCATTACAATGCGCCTTCGATACGACAATATTCCCTTTCTAACGACACGAACCTTATGAAGCTAAGTAACCGACTGCAAACTCTCCACTCCCTTGTCAGCAATGACTACCAACACATTTGGGATTGTTGCTGTGATCACGGCTTCTTGGGCGTTCAACTGTTGTCAGACAACAAAGCGCCTCTGATTAACTTTGTCGATATTGTTCCGTCTCTGATGAATGAACTGGAAGACAAGCTAACTCGTTACTTTCCCCAAGATAATTCAGACCAACAAACGGTTACCAGCCAATGGCAAGTTTACTGCATGGATGTCGCCGCTATTCCGCTCCAGAAACATACTGGTAAACACCTGGTTATTATTGCGGGCGTCGGTGGCGCTCTCACTCAGAAGCTCGTCGATGATATTCATCATCAACACCCAAACACAGCGATCGATTTCTTACTTTGCCCTGTGCATCAACAATTCGAGCTAAGAAGCCATTTAAAAGCGCTCAAGTTCGGTCTTATTGATGAAGTGTTAATTGAAGAAAACCGTCGTTATTACGAAATTTTATTGGTCAGCAATACCCAAGGTGATGCTGAAAAGAGCCAAAACGTTAACAAGATATCAAGCGTCGGCGACAAGATCTGGACACCAAGTTGTGATGAGCAAATGAAGGTATCACAGCAATACAAAGCCAAAACATTGCAGCACTACTTACGTATCCATCAAGGACAAGAGAAGCAAGGTAAGCCTAGCGAAGTGAAGCACATCATTGATGCTTACCAAGCGATTTAGCCCTCACATGTTCTGCATGTAGCATTGATTCTAATGCCACTAGATTATAGTAAGTACTAACTCTATCGTTTACCTCTGATACAGCCAATTCAATAAAAAAGCCGATAGTTCAATGAGCTATCGGCTTTATTAATGCTATCGATTCGGTTTTAGCTTACTGTTCTTGTTTCTTATAAGCCACATCAGGCTCGTCAACTGTCTCTACCTCAGAAGGCTTATCAACCCCATAAACCGTATCAAGGTAGACGTCTTTCTCTTTCCACGTGCTGTTCAACCAATTGTGGAAGCGACGTTTAAAAGCCTTATCTTCAAAGTAATTACCGTTCACGTTCTCATCCATTGGATGCAATTTAATACGCACAACGACCTTAGTCATTTTGCCCTTCAGCATATCTTCAAACGGAGAGGTTTGGTTTTCAGGGTAAGCTAAGGTCACATCCACGATGCCATCCAAAATTGGGCCCATTGCAGATAAAGCAAATGCCACGCCCCCAGTTTTCGGCTTCAATAAGTGGCGATAAGGGGTCTTTGCTGACGCCAGTTTCTCGTGGTTTGCACGAGTCCCTTCAACAAAATTAACCAATGTTGTCGGTGCTAATTTGAACTTAGTACACGCTTTATTGATTGCATTAAAATCATCATTACGGCGTTCTGGGTTGCGTAATAGGAACTCACGAGAGTGGCGTCTCATGAATGGCATATCTAAGCCCCAGCAGGCCAAGCCAACAAATGGTACGTACAACAATTCATGTTTCAAGAAGTACTTCGTCATCGGCATTTTGTCTTTTAGGATTGAAGACAAAATCACAATATCTGCCCAGCTTAGGTGGTTAGACATCATCAAATACCACTGCTTGGTCGAAATATCTTCCCCCCCTTCCACTTGCCATTCGATATCGTTATTGGCGTTCAACATCCATAAATTAAGAGAAGCCCAACACCAGAATGTGAAGTTAGCGAGACGAGTACATGACTTCTGCACAACAGGGATTGGAAGAATTAGTTTAATGAGGCCAAAGAAGCTTACGGTAAACGCAGTCATTGCAGTATTGATGGTCACGAACAACACGTTCAAGGCCATACGAAGATTATCAAGCATAAAACACGGCTATATTGAGATCGAAAGCCGCCATTATACGCATCTATAAATTATTCTCTTCAGTAATTGATTGAATATCCAAGGGGTCAAACCACTCAACCTATGTTAACGATGTTCAACCAGCTAAAGTCTATTAAAACGAAACCAAAACACATGCACGAGTCATTTGGAATCAAATAGTATATTGTCTTTTTGACAACATTCGACCCAATAATTAACCTCCAATCAGTATTGATAAGCATTCTCATTATTGGCGTGGTACATGCAACTCTAAAGTGTAAATAGTTGAGTATCCTTAATGAGATAACTTCTCTTCTTAAAGGTGGATGATATGACAGATATTCCTCATGGTTTAGTTACAGGCAAAGTCCTAAACAAAACAGAATGGACAGATCAATTGTTCTCACTCCAGGTTAGTGCACCTGTCTCTTCTTATCAGGCAGGTCAGTTTACTAAGCTTGGCTTGCTCAATAACGAAGGTGAGTTTGTGAGACGCGCTTATTCTATGGTGAATGCACCAGAGCATGAGCAAGGACATCAGCATCTAGAGTTTTTGATTATTAAGGATCAGAACGGTCAGCTCTCGCCTCAACTTCACGAATTGCAAGCTGGTGATGACATCTTTGTCGGGAAAGACCCAAGTGGCTTTATGACATTAGATGAGATCCCAGAGATCGCCGACGATCTATGGATGCTTTCAACCGGAACCGCGGTAGGCCCATTTATCTCAATACTTGAGAGCATGCAGATACAGCAAAATGAGTTGGCTTCAGACAAAGCCTCTTCATTCAAGAATCTGGTTCTAGTGCATGCTGTAAGAACAGAGCAAGACCTGACTTATCGAGATCGTATCACTCAACTCGTTAATCACTTTCAAGGGAGACTTAAATATGTGCCAATTATTTCTAGAGAATCAGTTACCGGAACTTTGCGCGGACGAATCCCAAATTTGTTACTTGGAGGCGACCTCGAGCAAGCCGCGTCTGTCGCTTTCAATCAAGCCCGCAGTTTTTTCTACCTTTGCGGCAATCCGCAAATGGTTCGTGACACAAGCGAAGCGCTAACTAGCTTAGGTTTCGAAAAGCACTTACGCAGAAAACCCGGTCAATTCAGCAGTGAGAACTACTGGTAAATAACAACCGCCACTCGTTAGACAGAAGCACAACTTTCAAAGAACAGTTAGAGAAGAGGTTTTATATGAGTCATTTACGTATTCCGTCACACTGGAAAATTCAACGTTCCACACCCAAAAGTAAGATTCATTCAGTATTGATGAACTTATAAGCAAGCAACCTCGTAATGTGATTTTTAATGTTCAATAAGTGAAGACAAAAGATCAAATAACCATAGCAATTACAAAGACTAATGGCGATAGACAAGAGAAAAAAACTCTAGCACACTGAACAGAGTTGTAGGGCATGTTGACCTATCGAGCTGATTTTTGCAGCCGTTTGTGGGTTATTTATACAAGGCAGAGAATTCGACGTGTAGCTCGCCTACATGAGAATTCGATAACGCTGTAGAAAGGAACCACAAACACTGCCCGAAGGGTTCGGCTAAAATCGTTTTACTCTTTGTTGAGAGGGTTTTGCTTAGAATGACTAGGCGGCAAACCTCTCGTCGCGATTAAAACGATTTTATCTCGAACAAAACTTAACCGCGAAAGGTCAACATGCCCTTGTTTTAATCCCGTTTCAGAGAATGAATCAGTGGGTTATTTATATTTTAGGTAAGAGAGGAAGCCATGCTCAACATTGCTTTTTTTAGCTCAAAATCATACGACGAAAAATCATTCGAACTGGCAAAAGGCGAACTCAACGCTGAGTTTCATTTTCACGATTTTCGACTCACCACAACAACAGCAAAAATGGCGTACGACAACGAAGTGGTTTGTGCGTTTGTAAACGACGACCTATCGCGAGACGTGTTAGAGATTCTTGCTCAAGGCGGCACCAAGCTGATCGCGATGCGCTGTGCGGGCTTTGATAAAGTAGACCTAGACGCAGCCAAAGAGTTTGGGCTGCAAGTGGTTCGCGTTCCGGCTTACTCACCAGAATCAGTAGCAGAACACACAGTCGGCATGATGATGTGTTTGAACCGTAAACTACACAAGGCATACCAACGTACTCGTGATGCGAACTTCTCTCTTGAAGGCTTGGTAGGCTTTAACTTCCACGGTAAAACGGTCGGTGTGATTGGCTCGGGTAAGATTGGCCTGGCGACGATGCGAATTCTGAAAGGTTTAGGCATGAATATCCTATGCTACGACCCATATCCAAACCCGTTAGCTGTTGAGTTAGGCGCTAAATACGTTAAACTCGACGAACTTTACCAAGAGTCTGATGTGATTTCTCTACACTGCCCAATGAGTAAAGAGAACTACCACCTATTAGATGCGACTGCGTTTGAGAAGATGAAAGACGGCGTGATGATTGTCAACACCAGCCGTGGTGAACTACTGGATTCCACAGCTGCTATCGAAGCGCTTAAACAGAGTAAGATTGGCGCACTTGGTCTTGATGTGTATGACAACGAGAAAGAGCTGTTCTTCCAAGACAAATCAAATGACGTGATTGTCGATGATGTGTTCCGCCGTCTATCTGCTTGTCACAACGTGCTGTTCACAGGTCACCAAGCTTTTTTAACCAAAGATGCTCTGTTCAATATCGCGAACACAACACTCACCAGTGTTGATGCTTTCTTTGCTGGCAACACCAGCGGCAACGAACTCGTTTAATAACAGATTGAGTTAACAGCAGGCTGAGTTAAAAACAAACTAGGTCTACAGATACAAAGCCACGCTATTCTGAAGTGAACAGCGTGGCTTCGTCGTTTATTCAGTATTCTAAAACCGTTCCTAGACGCAGAAATGACAATCTTCAGTGTCTAAACCATAAACGCCTTTTCTAATAGCAAGGTGCTCTTCACCGGCTTTGACGCCCATCTCGTAACCTGTATTAAGAGTACTTTGATCCATAGTTAAACGCTTAACCGCGAAGGCTTCAGGTGGCGCTATCACTTTAATAGTCGCATCTTTGGGTGGGTTACGAATGAACTCCAGAGACTGGTTGTAGTTTTCAGCACGTACCGCCATCGACTCAGCAATATTTGGGAATTTCTTTAACAGCTTTTTCAGCATCCACTGATACCTCTGCGGTTTCATTCGGTAGCTAAGAGGATGAGAAAGAATCACCGTAATGTCTCGTGCGCCGCGACGGTATGCTTCGCGAACCGGAATCGAATCCGCTACACCACCATCGGTATAACAACCACCCGAGAAACACGGTGTTTCGCGGTAAGCTATAGGTAAAGCTGTTGTTGCTTCAACCACATTAGAAAGGTTTTCTGGCTTGATATGATAGTAGTCTGCACTACCCGTATCGACATTTGTGACAGCTGCTATGAGTGGGATACTTGAAAACAACTCACCACAATCGAGCGGATAACGTTGATTGGATTCGTTCCATAACCATTTAACATCTACCAAGTTACCGCCTTTGGCAAAGCGAGCAGGATTAAAGAAAGTTTTATCCGTCGCCATCGTGGTGATCACATCATAACTGCGTTTTGGTGCATGAGATAAGTAGCCAACCAGATTCGACACACCTGCAGATACGCCGATGGCAAAATCATAAGGACGGAAATCGTCTTGCATGAAGGCGTCTAAAACTCCAGCAGCAAAAATACCTCTCATTGCTCCACCTTCAACGATTAATGCGCTCTTATTCATCTCAAACTCTTCTACTTTATAAACTGATAGTCGTAGAATAATCCCATCACTCTTACAAAGATAATGGGATAGATTTATCAATTCGATAGGTAAAAACTATCAATGTGGATTGTTTAATTTTTCAATGATTTAGGGTTGCTTGATACTCAGCGAGATCAAAAAAGGCCATCGAGTAGTTCACTCAACGGCCTTTCAATTAACAAATCAAGATGATTGATTACGACTTAAATTCGCTCACATCGATTTCAAGCAGTTTACCAATGCCTTCACCGTATGCAGGGTCGGCTTTGTAACAGTGTCTTAGGTGACGCAATTGAATCTCTTTTGGTACGCCGCCTAGGTTACGAGCAGTGTTATCAAACAGAATCGCTTGCTTCTCTGGTGTCATTAGGCGGAACAAGTCACCCGGTTGCGAGAAGTAATCTTCATCTTCGCGGTGATCCCAGTGTGCTGCTGCGCCATCTAGGTTCAGTGCTGGTTCAGCGAAATCTGGCTGCTCTGCCCACTGACCTTCGTTGTTTGGCTCATAACCTAGTGTGCCACCGAAGTTACCATCGACACGCATCGCGCCATCACGGTGGTAGCTGTGTACTGGGCAACGAGGAGCATTCACTGGAATGTGCTGATGGTTAACACCCAAACGGTAACGTTGTGCATCGCCGTAAGCAAACAGACGGCCTTGTAGCATCTTGTCTGGCGAGAAGCTGATACCTGGAACCACGTTCGCCGGGTTGAATGCTGACTGCTCAACTTCAGCGAAGAAGTTTTGTGGGTTACGGTTTAGCTCAAATTCGCCCACTTCAATTAATGGGTAATCAGCGTGAGGCCAAATCTTAGTTAAGTCGAATGGGTTGTAAGGAACCGTTGCCGCATCAGCTTCTGGCATAATTTGAACTTTCAACGTCCATTTCGGGAAATCTTGATTATCGATGCTGTCTAGCAAATCGCGTTGGTGGCTTTCACGATCATCACCGATCACTTGTGCCGCTTCTTCGTCAGACAAGTTCTTAATACCTTGCTGAGATTTGAAGTGGAATTTAACCCAGAAACGTTCGTTGTCAGCATTGATGAAGCTGAACGTGTGACTGCCGAAACCATGCATGTGGCGGTAAGTCGCAGGGATACCGCGATCACTCATCACGATAGTAATTTGGTGAAGTGCTTCAGGTAAAGAAGTCCAGAAATCCCAGTTGTTCTTCGCGCTGCGCATGTTAGTGCGAGGGTCACGTTTCACGGCGTGGTTTAAGTCTGGGAACTTAAGAGGATCACGAAGGAAGAATACTGGCGTGTTGTTACCCACCATATCCCAGTTGCCTTCTTCAGTATAAAACTTCAATGCAAAGCCACGAATATCACGTTCAGCATCGGCAGCACCGCGCTCACCCGCAACTGTTGTGAAACGTGCAAACAAGTCGGTTTTTTTACCTATTTCAGAGAACAATTTTGCCTTGGTGTATTTTGTGATGTCGTGTGTAACGGTAAATGTGCCGTAAGCACCTGAGCCTTTCGCGTGCATACGACGCTCTGGAATCACTTCACGATCAAAATGGGCCAATTTCTCCAAAAACCAAACGTCTTGAAGAAGTTGTGGACCACGTTTGCCCGCCGTTTGAACATTCTGGTTATGAGCGACAGGACAACCTGCTGCTGTAGTTAGTTTTTTACTCATGATCGATTCCTTAGAGGGTAAATGTGCACAATCGTTGTGACACCGTAAATTTAAGTAGACCCAGCATTTAAACCATTGAATTAGTGTGGATAAAGAATAGGTCGGCATTAAAAATAAACATAATCGTTTCTATTTATCTTTGTTATAGATAAAACCTATCAAGTTGACTGTTCATTTCTTCACACGAGACTGAACAACAACATCCCCGCCAAAGTTGGCATAATCCCATAAGAAAGACCATGGTATCAGTTTGCGATCAAATTTCACTACTTGCATATTGAAATCATAGTTTGAGGGCATCGTTCAAAACTTTGGGCTTAGCAGAGTGGCGTTGAATTAATCGATGATGATATAGTCCACCATAATAAAATATATTGGATATTATCATGCACTCTAGCGACATTATGAAACTGGCAAATTTGGGCGTTAATATCGAAATTTCAAAAGATTCTTCATTGCATCCTTCTGATGCGTTAGAGGTCGTGAAGATTGTTGCTGAAATCGGTAGCCAAATCGTCATCAAGAAGAAATACCATACGGACTACCTAATTAAGATGGCTGAAGTAGGCCGTGATCATGTGACTATTGCTGTTTAAGAACAGCCACTATTTCGAAATTGACATAACCTCAGCTTCAACAGTTTAGAGCGACATGTTGATATAAAAATGCAGCATATTGGGGGGCAATATGCTGCATTTTCTCTTTTCGTTAGGAGCATTGAGAACGCAAAGAGAAACGGGTTAATCATTCTAAGTAGAGCTAGTGGTCAAACAACATCGGAACACCCGTTTGCACACATACCTCGTTCAAACGCTTTTGTGCCGTCAGAATATTCTCTTTCCAACGCTCATCTTGAGCCCACATCTCAATCACGAGTGGTACGACACACTCCGTTTCTTTCAATGTTTCAAAAATGGCATTAAAGTCGACTTCACCATCACCAATCACTAAGTCTCGAAATTGACCTTTGTATTCGTCAGTCACTTTATAAGTGTCTTTGAGGTGGATCTGAGTGATATGAGGCTTGCTCAACTTTAGTTCCGTCACTATGTCGTAATTCCAACCGGAGATATTACCCACATCTGGATACGCCGTGAAATACGGTGAATTGACTTCACGACTCAGCACTTCAAACTTGCTCAAAGAGTTCAAGTAATCGGTATCCATGATCTCCACAGCGAGCATAACGCCCGACCTTTCCGCCAACTGCGCAGAAAGCTTCATGCCTTCAATGAACCTCTGGTGAGTCACCTTATCCGCAGGCTCGTAGTAAACGTCATACCCAGCCAATTGGATGGTACGAATACCCAATTTGTAAGCGAGTGAGATCGCTTTTTCCATATGGATAGCCGCTTGTTCACGAATCACCGGATCTGCAGATCCAAATGGGAACTTGCGATGCGCGCTTAAACACATGGATTGCAGCGCTACACCATGCTTTTCACACAGGCGACGTAAGACATACACTTCATCGTCATTCCAATCCAAACGGCTACGGCGCTCGTCTGATTCATCTACCGATATCTCAAGAAAATCAAAGCCGAGCTCTTTGGTTGTTGCCAGTTTGTCTTCCCAGCTGAGTTCGTTAGGTAGGGCCTTCTCATAAAGCCCTACTCGGTGGCGTAATAAGTTTTGGTACATAACGCCTCCTAATTCCAGTAACGGTCGATCTGAGCTTTTAGTGCTTCTGCTGTTTCTTTACCTTTTTCACCCGCAAGTGCGCGACCTGCAATAAAGGTTTTCGCTTTAATGCCTTCAAATAGGTAAAGGTCTTCAGGCACGATGCCACCTGTGATAGAAAGCTCGATGCCCATTTCAGACAATGCACGCATCTTCACAAGATCTTCTTCAGTCCAGCCCACACCAGCTAATTCAGCGTCACGAGAACGGTGATAGATAGCTTGAGAGATACCTAGGTCGACCCAAGATTGAGCATCGTCCATTGTCCAATTGCCGTAAATTTCGATTTGTATTTCACCGTTAAATTCGTCAGCGACTTTCTTACACGCACCAATGGTTGCGATGTGTGCAGCCGCAGAAACGGTTATCCAATCAGCACCCGCTTCGAATGCCATTCGAGCCAAAATTGCGCCGCCATCGGTGGTTTTCATATCGCACACAAGGATATGGTCTGGGTGGTTTTTACGAAGGGTAGAAACCGCTGTCATCCCTTCAGCAAAAGCCAAAATAGTGCCCACTTCAATCACATCAACAAAGCTTTCAACGTTGTTTGCCACTTCAATTGCGGCAGGAAGATTTGTTTGGTCTAGGGCGATCTGAATCATTGGTTTAGTCATGTTGTTATCCTTTAATTTGTTCACGTATTAGACGGGCTAAGCCATCATGGTTGTTATCTGTTGAGCACACGCGTTGAACGTGTGATTTGACGATGTCATCAGCATTGAGCATCGCTATACCGAATCCGGCGTACTTAATCATGGATATGTCGTTGTGGTTATCACCGACGGCAATGACGTCATCGGCGTGATAACCGAGTTCTGCGATGTATTCAGCAAGGCGTAGGCCCTTACTGTTACCTTTTGCAGCAAAGTCGATTCGGTTTGACCAAGAACGCTCACCGTTGAAGTTCTCTCCTATCCATGGGTGTTGCATTAAACGGTCGACGGAATCTTGGCTCCCCTCTACCACAAACTTCCAAACGTGTTCAGCTTGTTGAGCTGTTTCTATGAATGATTCCACTTGGTAAATTTGTGGGCGATGTTGCTCTGGTGCCGTTTCAGCCCAGCTTTCCAATGCCAACATGTAGGCAAATGGGTTGTACTGTGAGTACGTCATGGCATGAGTTATATACATCACCATCTTGAGCTGAAACTCGTCAGCCATGTTAATGAAAGTAAGTGCCTTATCTTTCTCTATGGCGTTTTGAGTCAATACCGTTTCAGTTTGATAGTCATAAACATAAGTGCCGTTACAGCAGATGATTGGAGTATCTAGCCCCAATTCGTAATAGTAAGGTCGTGCTGCTGTGTGGTGTCGGCCAGTAACAATCATGACGTGACAACTTTGTTTGGCTTCTTGAATCGCCTTTTTTACTTCTGGATGAATCGTGTGATCATCCTTTAACACGGTTCCATCGAGATCTAACGCCAGCACTTTATACATAGAGTCCTCTACTTATTCCCTGAAGTCGGGCCTAATCAATATTGAAGCTACTTCGAATAGAAACGACTTACTTAAACGAAATCCGATTTACTGTTGGCCGTAATAAGCATTTTCACCGTGCTTACGTGAGTAGTGTTTGTCGGATAGTTCTGGCTGAATTTTGATGCCGCTATTCAAGGTGCGCGTTGCCAACGCCATTGCCGACACTTCTTCTAATACCACCGCGTTATGAACGGCGTCGTTGGCATCTTTGCCCCAAGAGAACGGCGCATGTCCTGCAACAATCACACTTGGAACGGCCATTGGATCGATTCGACGTTGCTTGAACTCTTCAATAATCACCAAGCCAGTATTTTTCTCGTACTCTTCAGAAATTTCAGAGTGAGACAATCGACGTGTACATGGGATGTCACCGTAGAAATAATCAGCGTGAGTGGTGCCTAAGGCTGGGATGTCGATACCCGCTTGTGCCCAAATGGTGGCACTGCGTGAATGCGTGTGAACAATGCCACTCACTTCAGGGAAAGCTTTATAGAGCTCTAAGTGCGTTGCGGTATCGCTTGAAGGATTGAGTTTCCCTTCAACAACCTTGCCTTCGAGATCGACGACCACCATGTCTTCAGCCGTCATATCACTGTATTCGACACCTGATGGTTTAATCGCTATCACTCCGTTAACACGGTCAAACTCAGAGACATTACCCCAAGTAAATGTCACCAAACCGTATTTCGGAAGTTGCAAATTGGCTTCTAAAACACGTTGTTTCAATTGGCTATATTTAGACATCGTTGCCTCCTTACGCCGCTTCCGCTTGAAGCAATGCAGCATCAATTAAACGCGCCACTTCTTCTGGGCTTTTGCACGCGCGAAGTTTTGAGAAGTCTTCATCGAATTCAATCAAGTTCGCCACTTGCATGGTGCCTTCGATGTGCTCTTCTGAGTCCTTACCCGCTAGTGTTATCAGCACATCTACAGGCTCATCAACACCTTCAAACGTAATTGGCGTTTCAAGCACGGTTAGCGCAAACCCAGTACGAATAACACCGTCTTCAGGGCGGCAATGTGGCAGTGCGAACGCATCGTGAATACAGATATAAGGGCCTTCTTCACCAATCGCTTTGGTAATCGCGTCGTAGTAACGCTCTTCTGCAATACCCGCTTTCACCAATGCATCAGTCCCAAGCTTGATCGCCGCTTTCCAGTCAGCTGCTTTTGCGTTCAGTAGGATAGAGTTATTCTTGATAAGAGATTCTTTTAAGTTCATGTTATTGCTCACTTATATAATTGTTTTTATTGGCTCAGCAGTGCGACACCACTGAGCCGTTTTTAATTATTTATGGAAGTTGTTCTCGATGATGGAAACAAGTTCGTCGCCGAAAGTTTTCACCATAATCATGTTCTTAACCGCTAACTGTTGCTTACCTTCCGGCAGACCCGTGATCTTCGCTGCAAGAGCAACCGAAGTAACGATGATGTCGAATGAACCAAGGTGTGATTTGTAATCAGTGATGGCGCTGTTAAAGGTCGAGCTTGGGATGCCTTTCTTGTCCAAATACTCTTTGATTTTCTTAGAGCACATCATTGAAGAACCTTGTCCTGAGCCACAGCACACTAAGACACGAACCGGTTTCTGGTCAGCGGCTGGTGAGATTCGAGTTTCTGATGTTGTAGAAGCTGCCGTTGTTGAAACAGATGGTGCTTCAGCGGTTGCTGTCGATTGTTGTGGAACCGCGACTTCAACCTCAATACCTTCAGGCGTTACTGCGGTCATTGTTTCAGCAGCAGCTTCTGCGTCTTCTTCAGCTCGTAGTTGCTTAGAAGCGAAGTACATGTAGATGCCAGCCAAAGCCAAAATCACAAAGAAGAACATGCTAGAGCTTGAGATACCTTGCATGATTGGTGGGAATACCAGAGCCCAGTCAGCCATGCCCATCCAGCCATTAAACTCAGTACCTGATTGAGCGAAGATATGGATTGCCCACGCAGAGCCAACCACTTCGATGATGCCCATCACGAAACAGATCTTCATCACCGCTTTCCAGCCACCAAAGTGGTTAGCAAACACACCGATAGTGGCGTTCGAGAAGAACATTGGGATAAAGCCAGGAATGATCATGATTGGTGCGTCAAACGCTAGCATTGCAAGAACAGCGGTGAATTGACCCACTGCGCCCCACATGAAACCAAATACCATTGCGTTAGGAGAGTAGGCGTAAATAGCAGCACAATCGATTGCTAAAACAGCGTTAGGAATAAGGCGTTGAGAAATACCGTTAAATGCCTCGGACAGTTCCGCAACGAACATGCGAACACCAGTAACGATGACTTGAATGGCAACAGCGAATTTCAAACCAGTTTCAAAAATGTAGATAAACCAGTGCGTTTTACCTGCCATGTCCTGAAGGTTATCAAGACCGAACGAAAGAAGAATAATGCCGAAGAAGCCAGTCATTACTAACGTTGTTGCAGCGATACTGTCGTGGAAAATGTGTAACCACTTAGGCAGTTTGATGTGGTCAACACTGTCGTTCTTGTCGCCAAGCTTCGGTGCAACCTTGGTGGCTACCCATGAAGCAAACTGTTGTTGGTGACCAATCGAGAAACCCGCACCACCAGTGACTTCTTGAGTCGGCTTGAACATGATGTTTGAGGAGATACCCCAGTACAACGCCATCAATATTGCTGAATAAATAATGGTTTCCCACATACCTGCACCAAGCACGAAGTAGAAAACAGCAATGAGGCCAGCTTGCTGGAACATGATATGCCCAGTCAGCATGATGGTTCTGATACCCGTAATACGTCGGAAGGCAACAAGTAGAATGTTTAGCCCAAGAGCCAGTAATACTGCATACCCAACCCAAGAGTAGTTGTCGCCCATGGTTTCCATGGTGGACATCATGGAGGTGTACGGGTCAATTACCGATCCCGTTAATCCATGTATTTCACTCATTTTTTCAATAACCGGTTTAAAACCCGCTACCAATGTTCCTGCACCTACCTGCACTATCATGAAACCAACGATGGTTTTAATAGAGCCGGAGATAACAGTTGTTGCGTCACGTTTTAGAAGGATGTAGCCGAGACAAGTAACAAGACCGAGTAGCAACGGTGCTTTGGTCATTACCTGACTGTAAAAAATATAGAAAATATCGTATAAGAATTCCATATCTTTACCCCTGATTGATTTTTAATTTTAATGATTTGTAGGATGTGATGATTCTAGTTTTGCTCACGAACTAGACTTTACCAATCAAAAGTAATCATTCAATGCTCACTTGTGATTACTTTGATTTATATCAATTAACCATACCCAGAATGTGCTTAATTGAGCTTTAGATCACACGTAAAAATTATAAATACAATAAAATCAACCACTTATAAAACATTGTGATTAATGTCTGGTTTTTATAGCGATGTGGTTTGACAATCATGATGGTGATTATTAGAATCAAAACAAATCAAAAGTAATCATTAAATTGTCACAACGACAAAAAGAGTGATAAATATGAATGAAGTACAAAGACATAACGGCATCTTGTCGCTGTTAGAAGATATGCAGACAATCAACGTCTCTCATATTATTGATAAATTTAGCGTTTCTCCTGCTACTGCTAGGCGCGATATCGCTAAGTTAGATGAAGTTGGCCGACTTAGAAAAATTCGAAATGGTGCGGAACGAGTAGAAACTCAGAAGAGAAAGTGGTCACCACTGAATATCAACAGCACTGAGTTCTATGAAGAGAAATCAGAGATTGCACAAGCAGCAGCTGGACTTTGCGAGGCTGGCGATACAGTCGTTATCAACTGTGGTTCTACTGCGTTCCTACTTGGACAACAGTTATGTGGGGAAGATGTTCAGATCGTAACGAACTACTTCCCACTCGCAAGCTACTTGATCAACGAAGATCATGACGATGTCATCATCATTGGTGGTCAATACAACAAAGCGCAGAACATCTTTCTAAACCCTGCCCCTAATTCATTAGGCGGCTATGCGGGAAACTGGATGTTCACCTCAGGTAAAGGCTTAACCGATGCCGGGCTGTACAAAGCCGACATGTTAACGGCCGTAGCCGAACAACAAATGCTCGAACAGGTCGATAAGCTTGTCGTCGTGGTCGATAGCTCAAAAGTTGGACAACGTACCGGAATGCTCTTTTGCAGCACCAAGCAAATAGACATCGTCATCACCGGTAAAGACGCCAATCCCGAAGTCGTAAAACTGATTGAAGCTCAAGGGACGCAAGTCATCCTAGTTTAAATCGCAGGGCTAACTAGCCCACCAATAATAATAAATTTAGCTCAGTGCCTTAATCCAAATTAAGGCGCTCGGCTCCCTACATCCAAAATTAATCAAATTATTGAAATAAAAGGTATTATCATGAGCAATGTAAACGAAATCACTCGCGAGTCTTGGATCCTAAATACATTCCCTGAGTGGGGCACATGGTTAAATGAAGAGATTGAACAAACAGTTGTGCAACCGGGTACGTTTTCTATGTGGTGGCTGGGTTGTACAGGTATTTGGCTAAAATCAGAAGAAGGTGCAAACCTATCAATGGACTTCTGGTGTGGTACTGGTAAAAAAACACAAGCCGTTCAAAAAATGAAAAACCAGCACCAAATGATGCGTATGGGCGGTGTGGAAGCACTTCAACCAAACCTACGTACCGCGATCTTCCCATTGGACCCTTTCGCTATCAAAGAGATCGATGCAGTTATGGCATCTCATGACCACGGCGACCACATTGATATCAACGTTGCAGCGGCAGTTCTACAAAACTGCGGCGACCACGTTAAATTCATTGGCCCTAAAGCGTGTGTTGATTTATGGATGAAATGGGGTGTGCCAGAAGATCGGTGTGTTATTGCTAAAGTTGGCGACGAGATCAAAATCAAAGACGTGAACATCAAGGTTCTTGACGCATTCGACCGTACAGCTCTAGTGACACTTCCTGAAGGAACATCTTCCCTAGACAAAGAAATTCTAGACGGAATGGACGACCGTGCAGTGAACTACCTAGTAAAAACAACAGGCGGTTCAGTTTACCACTCTGGTGATTCTCACTACTCAAACTACTATGCTAAACACGGTAATGACCACAAGATCGACGTTGCACTGCTTTCTTACGGTGAGAACCCACGTGGCGTAACAGACAAAATGACATCTTCAGACATTCTTCGTGCTGCTGAGTCTTTGAACTGTGAAGTAGTTGTTCCGTTCCACCACGACATTTGGGCTAACTTCCAAAATGACCCGCGTGAAATCGAAATGCTGTGGAACATGAAGAAAGAACGTCTTCAATACGGCTTCGCACCTTTCTTCTGGCAAGTTGGTGGTAAATACACATACCCAACAGATAAAGGCCGCATGCACTACCAGCACTTCCGTGGCTTTGCAGACATCTTCACAAATGACCCAGAACTGCCATACCGCGCATTCTTGTAAACATTAAGAAAAGCACTAACTAGGGAGCAATGCGCTCCCTTTTTTTATCATCGAATAAGGATGTTGATATGGTATTACGTGAGTTCAAAAAACATTTCAGTCGTGGCGACCTGAAAGCAGCAATTGGTGTCGTGTCCCCTGGAGCTAATGGTTATTACTTAATGGTCAAAAGTCATAAGTGGGGAGTAAACAGCTTTCTTGAATCCGACAGAAAAATGCAACCCAGGGTATTCAAGACTCAACAAGCTTTGTTGAACGCCGCTAAAGCAATCGGTTTTTCCTACCACTCGATTGATATCCAACATTTATAATCAAGATGGTTAGATATTGGGTTGATTCTGTTATCGGTGTCGCTTCGTAAAATAACCAAACATTCAGAGCCTGAATACCACCACTCCAAAATCATCTATTTATCTACTCGACAAAAATAATTCTTACAATTAAGCGTTTATATTCATTAATAATATTGGCGGCGGGCGGCATAATAGCCGCGAATCCTTCTAACGAGTTTGGTTATGTTCTACAAGCGTCTTTTGGTATTGGCTTTACCGCTTACTTTTATGTTTCCCATCCATGCTGAAACGTTTGGTGAGCGAATGGCGCGTATCGAACAAGAGAATGTACTGGCGAAAGCCATGAGTGAAGAACAAGTTGAGTTGATACAAAAAGTCGTACAGACCAATCACTGCGCTAAAGTGGCGTTAACCCACCACCAACGCATTTTAGGCCAATATAAGGTTGAGACATCTTCTTCTGAGTTATTCGTAAAATGGCGTCAACTCGGTAAGCAGTTAGACGCTCAATACGAGACAGATTACCCCGGCTACCCTAAGCACGCTTTTCAAGAATATCCTGCGGCTTCAAGCAAAGTCGATGGCTACCTTTTTGCTTTAATCGACAATGGTTTAAACGAGCAATCGTGGATCGCCAAAGAGTTTAAGCAGTGTAAAAAGAATAAGCTCATATTCCGAACCTAAGCTCAAGTCTGCTCTGGTTCGAGAGTACTCACTCACATTGGTTCTAATAAAGTAAGAACAGCCCTTCATAACCGCCAATTTCGATTTCACTCACATAGTCACCAACGTTACCGTTAGCATCAACAGGTTTCATTGGAACATCCAGCGTAATGGTGAGTTTTGCCGCGTCATAAAAGCTCGGATTCTTGCCGTGGAAATCCGTGCGATACAACACACGACCATTGCTGAACTCTCTCGCTAACACCATGTCCTCAGGGCCACCAGCGACCACCTGATTTTCAGATTGATACATAAAGTACGTAAACGTCGGTAGAACGTGAGTGATACCATTGGGCAGATCAGCATGCACCATTTCGTTCATCGAGGAATCGCCAACGATGGTGTAGTCAGCAGGCTGAGGTGTCGTTGTCGAAAGCATCAAAGGAATCGGCGCAAAGCCATATGGGATTTGATGACTCGGCTCTCCCAAGTCAACGGCCAATAACGAACTGGGTTGGTAGGCGATGTTTTTAGGGACACCACTTTGCCAGAAAGTGTCAGCCGTCGTATTGCCACTTCCATAGACGTAACCATTGTTCCACTGATTAAAGTAGCTATGTTGAGCGTGTCGATTGAGGTGGTAGATCGCTAGGGTCGAGTATTGGTCTTGCTTCCAATTATCTTCACTATTTCCAAGATACTGAACTCGCCCATAACGCGTTGTCGCCTGAAAAATAACACTTTGCCCATTGTAGGCGAGCGCAGAATTATCCCAGAATTTTGAGATCCCCGAGTAACCACTAAACCCAGTAGACGGAAAAATGTAGTGCTCGCGTAAATACAGAGAGCCCGCCTCGCTAAGATGAGACTGTCCATTTCGACCCAGTAAGTTCGCGGTTCCGATATTCAACCCAATCGACGCATCACTTTCTAAAGCAGAAAGATTTTTGAGAAACGCTGAAAATTGTTGCTTGTAGAGATCATCCGCTTGATTCGAACCCGCAACAGCTCCTAACTCTTGAACATGCCCGCCAGAGTGAACATAGAACTGGTTCGAGCCAATGAGTTTATTTGTGTCGTCGTTGTACGCACCATTCAAACCTTGTCTTGCCCAGCTTTGCTTGTAGTAGCGATGAATAGCAGATAGATAATCCGCGTTTGCGACGTTCGTTAGCGACCAAGATGAGTTAGCGCTCCACATTCGACCAAATGGCACCACTCTTGATTCCCAACGAAAACGTGCTGTCGCGTTCTTATTGGTTCGATTTCGATACTCGCTTGGCGACAAGTAGTTATCACCATCTAGATCTGCAGACACATCAAAACCACGGATTTTTCGCCATTGGCTGATAGCATTGCTGTCCGGGGTTGAAGTCGGAGCATCGGTTAACTTGACGGTTGGAAAACTGTTTTTGAGTTTTACTTCTTTTAAACGCGGCCTGTCGTCGGCATTCTCACTTTGCCAACGAACTCTCACAACGTATAAGCGCCCACCATCTCTCAAAAAGGTTGAACCAAAATACTGGCCGCCGCCATAACTCGCACCGCTCCCATCATGAGTTGTAGCTCTTAACCAGTTATCCGGAAGGTTCCAGATCACCGATTGGTTTTTGGTCATATTGAGCGTTTTGTCTTTCTTTACATCAAGCCTTTCCCATTGTGAAACCCTACCCTGAGAATCAATAGCAGTTGGGTATTCAATCCAAAATTCACCGCTGCCAGCAAACTGTGAGAACTTAAAGGTCAGCCGTTCGAACTGTTCAGCATGATAGACATACAAAGCCCCACCCTGTTCGAAATTCTCAAACACATCGGCATCCCACGGAGGCTCTTGATACAACCAAAAACCAGCATGGTCTTCACTGGCTGTATAACCCAAGATCATAGGTTTTCGGTTTAAAAGGGTCTTTTCGCCATGAGTTTTATCAACTTCGGCAATGACAGTATCTTCAGAAAAGTGCAGGAAATAGTCTTCGAAATTGAGGCCTTCTAACTCAGCTTGGTTACGGAGATCGTTCTCCAACCAACCCGAGTTCATCGCCATGACTTGGTTGTACATATAACCAATTGTCGTGGCCCGCTCATTGTCGGCTTTGTCGGCATAAGCTCCGAACACAATATCACTGTTGGAAATTTCCCAATCAATGACGGCATTCGTAGATAGTGGGGAGCCCAAAAGATCAACACCAACTTCATGTTGCCCTGGCAGCACAACCGCTGTACCAACAGCAAAAGCGTAACCAGCGATTAAACATGACGGTATGAGTGCGAGCAGCCCAGAAATGTAGGTTTTCATGATTCAAATTTCCTAATCGATACTGTCATGCCTTAAATCACAAAACGAAAAGTCAGCCAACTTACGTGTCAATTTAGGAATCAAAATACGAAAAAAGTATCGACTACATGGCTCTATTGTTCAAGTGCTCGTCTGTCTTGTTTCATCGGTGGCAAGTAAAACGAGCAAATGCCGATTCAAAATCAATGCATTAAGGAAAATATAAGTTTTTGTGATTTTAATTTTATTTGGAAACCAAGTATCTCCGGCTAACGAGAAATCAGCTCAGATTTTCTCAAAATGAGAATAATACGGTTTGGAAGATGAGAAGTTATCAGAGCCTAGAACTCAGAATAGGACTTGGATTTGCTGTATCGAATCTCAGTTTGAGCGCCACACTATTGAAACTCAATTTGGATAGGCTGTCTAAACAAGAACGATGACAACGCTCCTTAAAGCCTCTTGTTCCACTTCCCTTGATGGTCGCGATCGCAATTTTCTTGCGTATCGTAGCTAACATGCTTATCGATATTCTTCAGTTGAATTCCAACTTGATTGAACGCTTGTTGAATAGCCCCTGAGACACTCTGTTGACCTTCGCCACTTAAGAAGTTCGTTCTATCCTGATTGGTATCGAATACACAGACAATTTTCAAACTTTGCGGAAAAGAGGAAAAGTTGACCGAGTGAGTCACCCACAAAAAACCATCGAAGCCTTTCAGCGTGTCTTCACAAACGTCAGTTAACACGTCTCTGATTTGATTCTCGATTTTCTTATCTGATTTACGCATGCGGCAAAGGTCCTATTTAACACCTTAAAAAATAAGGTTTTTCGGTCAGTTTCGTACTACCTGATATTGGACACTGTGGCGGTTTCAAATGCAAAGTATTTATTGGGGAGAGTCGACTGGAAGATATAGAGGAAACGCCTCATGTTTGATAGCTTACGAGGCGATCAAACATGAGACGAGTATAGAATTTACTAAAACATTAGCTCGCCGCTTGTTCCCAATCAGTTAATAACTTCATGATTACGCGAGAGTCTTGGTGGGTTGCCATTGGCGCAGCAAGTTGTGTATCACCTTGCTCAACCGCTTGGCGGATATTGCGCACTTGATAATGGAAACCATCACCTTGCGCTTCGACTTTCACTTCACGTGTCGACGTTTCATAGATCTCTACCGTAAACGTGTTTTCTGCCGTCGGTAGCCATGGATTAGTATCTAGCGTGATACAGCCTTTGCTGCCTAGGATCGTAAAACCATGCTTTAAACCGTGGTCTTCAGCAGTGTGGATTTGTGCGGTAAAACGGTCGTTGAAATGCATCATCGCCGACGATTCACAGATATTGCCATCTTCGCCTCGTCGACCGATTGCTGAGATCTGCACGTCATCGAACACGCTCTCACCAAATTGCTGCTGCGCAACAGAGTGAATCAGCGACATTGGGTAACAGCCAAGGTTGTATAGCGCGCCTTTGCTCGCAGGATTCACGAACTGATCAATCGCCGCAACGTAGGAACCTTGAATTGAACGCACTTCGCCAATCTCACCAGTTGCCAGTTCTTGATGAAGCTTGGTGATAAGTGGATGGTTTAAATACATCAAACCTTCAGCAAAGAATACGCCCGCTTCTTTCACGGCTAGTAAAGCTTGCTCGGTTTTTTCCATATCTACCGACAAAGACTTCTCACACAAGATCGCTTTGCCTTTTTGAGCCGCTTTAATCACATACTCATGATGAACGTGGTTTGGTAGAGCAATGTAGATAATGTCGACCGACTCATCTTCAATCAAGGCTTCATAGTTGTTGAAGGTTCGTGTTGGCTGGTATTGGGCAGCAAACTCATTGAGTGTTTTCTCTGTGCGTCCAGCAACAGCATACAGCTCACTTTGAGCATCGCCTTTAATCGCATCCGCCATTACGCCTGAGATAAAGCTGGTTCCTAGGATTCCCCATTTCATGTCTTAGATCTCCTGCTCTTGTGCTTTGATAGGCCCACGTTGCGTTTCGAATGCTTGAACCAACTCGGTAATATCACGCTCAATAAACACTTGGGTATGAGGCATCACAAAGTGCTGATTGATCGCCTCGCGGTTTACGTATTGCTCAAGCAAGATCACACGATCGCTTTGGCTTTGATCATAGGTTGCAATTGCTTGTAGGCAGCCCGGTTCGCTTTGCATGTCTAAACAAAACTGTTCGATAGCTTCGAGCGCAGCTGCTCGTTCTATGTTGGTTTTGATCTTAAGTTCGGCAGTAACAAAGATAGTTTCATTCGTTTGAGGCATTGCACGCTCTTATTTTAGTTAATTATCGGTTTGCCATTAATATAATTAACCCCTAATAATTGATAAACTCACGTTTTGTTTATTGTTTATCAACCAAAAGTGTTCAATGGATAAGTTAACTAGCATGAAAGTCTTCGTCTATGTGGTGGAACAAGGTAGCTTTCGCAGCGCCGCAAACCACTTCAACCTGTCGGCGACTATGATAAGCAAACATGTCCATTCCTTAGAAGCCAGTTTGAAGTCTCAGCTGATCCACCGCACCACGCGTAAGCAATCGTTAACCGATTCAGGACAACTTTACTATCGTGAGTGTAAGCGAATTCTCGAAGACATCAGCAATGCAGAGAACCTGATTCAAACCTTGGAAAATCAACCACAAGGCACGGTAAAAATAAACTGCCCTGTCACCTATGGAAACAAGGTACTCGCCCCTATCGTAGCTAAGTTTCTCGCGCATCACCCAACCATTAACGTTGAGCTGATGTTGAATAATGACCTTGTTGATCCTTATTCATCTGACATTGACCTGATTGTGCGAATTGGTGACCTATCCGATTCAAGCTTGGTCGCAAGGTATTTAGGGGATTATGAGATGTGTTACTGCGCGGCGCCCGCTTACCTAAACCAACATGCTGAAATCAGAGTATTGGAAGACTTGGCGCAGCACCCATCGCTTGGATTCAGTTACAGCAGCCAAGCCCCTCACGCCACACCGAATAAAGAACGTGTGCGCTTGATGTCGAATAATGGTGATGTGTTGCGGTATGCCGCCCTGCAGGGTGTGGGCGTGTTGTTGCAACCGACTATCTTAGTCGCAGAAGAGATTGATCGTGGAGCGCTGTTGGAAATCCTACCCGGCATGGCGCCGTTACCAAAGCCGATTCACTTGCTCTACAAAACCAAGCAACTGTCGTTGAAGAACAGAACCTTTGTCGAGTTCTTGTTAGCTGCGTTTGCTGAGTAACTAAGCGCTTTCTAAACAACAAAGACCGCTAGACTGTTTGCCATTGGCTCATCAAGCGCTTGCCAAGATCAGAGGGCGTGGTGTTATGGACGATCATCTCATCACATTGGTTGAACACCATGAAGTGTTTTAGTTCATCGCATAAAGCATGAACCAACAACTCATGGTTTTTAATTCGCTCTTCCACAACCAAGTTACGGATATTGAGCAAACCACTCTTCCTGTCGACCTTGCAATCCATTCGTGCCACCAGCTCACCTTGCCACAGAATCGGTAAGCTAAAATAACCAAACTGACGCTTGGCCTCTGGAACATAGCATTCTAGGAGGTAATCAAAGTTGAACAATGATTGCATTCGCTTTCGTTGAATCAGCAGGTTATCAAACGGAGACAGTATCTTAAGCTTGGTTCTGGAAAGAGGTTGATTCAGCAGTTCAAAAGCACCTGGCAGGACATAGTAATCAGAGCCTTGAATCTCTACTTTCAGAACCTGCTTATCTTCAAGCATCTGTTGGAGTGCTCTCTGAATCAAAGGCTTTGTGTTCTTGAGTAGGTAGCTCATTTCCGACGCTATTCCAACTCCGTTAGCCTCTAAATAACGTGTTATCAGATGCTCGATGTACTCTTGTTCTGTCGGCTCAGAGGTATCAATTCCGCTCGGTAAAACTCGCTCGGTTAGGTCATACACCTTATGAAAGTTAACTCGGCTTGGCACCATTAAGTCGCCTTGCATGAACAATGTTTCTAATGCTTGCTTGGCCGGTTTACCGCCCCAACCGCCGGGGTTTGGCCTATCCCCTTCAAAATCTTTCGCCATCAACGGCCCTTCATTCTCAATACGTTTGAGAACATGAGCCATCAGTGCGTCATCCTTTTTATACCAATGCTTGAGCTTACCGCTCGCAAAACCATTCTTGCGGTGTAGGCTGAATCGGAAGTCACGCATGGGTAAATACGCGGCGGCATGCGACCAATACTCAAATACTTCTCGACGCTCTAACAGCTTATCAAGATGGTTCAGTTGGTAGTCTTGATTTCGATTCCACAACGTATGATGGTGAGCTCGTTGAATCACAGAGATGGTATCAATTTGCACATAGCCAAGGTTTTCAATCGCAGACAACGTGTTCGCCAAAGCGCCCCCATTGCGTTGCTTTTTAGGTGGCAACTTCTTAGGCGGCAGCTTTTGCGAAAGCAATACCAGTTTTTGCGCTTGAGCGAGTGACAGTGATTCCATGAAATTCAGACTCTAATTGATAGCAATGATCCGTTTATGATTCAGCAATAAGCTCTTGAAGAATCTGCTTGTAGGTTTCTACCGTCTGCGCGCCCGTTACTGCACTCTTACGGTTGAACACCACAGTAGGAACCGCAGAGATCCCCATGCGTTGCCATTCAAACTCTTGCGCTTCAATTTGCTTCAAGTTGTCGGTGTTCTTTAGGCGCTTCAGTGCCTTCGTTGAGTCTAAGCCAACCGCTTCAAGCTCTTGTGCAATGACTTCAAGATCGGACAGGTCTTTTTGCTCTGTGAAGTGAGCAGCAAAGAAGCGTAGCTTTAACTCAGTCTGTTTGCCGTGCGCTAGTGCAAAATCGAGAAGTACATGTAGATGACGTGAATTGACCATTCTCATACTGTCATAGAAATTGAAATCGAAACCAACCGCTTGGCCGCGAGCCGAAAGCTGTTCTCGTGAACGTTGGCTCTCTTCTGCGCTAGAACCGTATTTTCTCATGATATGGGCACGCAGGTTTTCGCCCTCTTGCGGCATGTCAGGGTTAAGCTCAAACGGCTGCCATTCAAGTTCAATCTGGTCTTCTAAACCAAGTTCCGCAACGGCTAGCTCTAAGTTTTTGTAACCGACTACGCACCACGGGCACATTACGTCAGAAATAATATCAAGTTGAAGTTTCTTGCTCATAATCATTCCAAATATCGTTACTAAGGCGTATCCAATTCAAAGTGAATACCCATCTTTCTGGTTAGACTACAACAAGCTGAACACTCGTTCAAATTTAACTCAATACAACAGCAGCCAACAAAAAAGCCAACTCATTTTCACGAGTTGGCTTTGATAAAAATCGAATCTAGCTTAAGAGCGTTACGCTAGCAACTTCTCAAGTACTTGGAACACACCCGCGTCAACGTTACTTGGCGCGCCAAAACGCGCGATCTCTTTTAACTTTGGATGCGCGTTTTCCATCGCGTAAGAGTGGTAGCTCTCTTTAAGCATTTCCAAGTCATTTAGGTAATCACCAAAGCTCATGGTCTGCTCGTAAGTGAAACCTAATGTGTTCTGTAGATGTTTAATCGCCGCACCTTTTGACGCTTCAGCGTTCATCACATCTAACCAAATTTTTGCGCTTACAACCACTTGGTAGTTCTCACCGAATTTGGCATCAATAGTTGGGTTCACTTTCTCTTGTGAACCGTCGAAGTGACAGATAGCCACCTTGATGAAATCGTCTTCTACCGCCAGTAAGTCTTCTACTTGCTCACGGCGATGGTAGTACTTAGAGATCTCCGCCAGAGCACGCTCATCTTTGGTTTCGATGTATGCCGATTTCTTACCGCATAGCACCACATGCGCGCCTTCAATAGCTCGAGCTTCTTTAATGATCTCTTTAATGGCATCGGTATCAAGCAAGCAGCTGTAAAGTTCTTGGCCTTTGTGCATCACTAATGTGCCGTTTTCAGCAATAAACATCATGCGATCTTTAAGCGGGGAAAATGTTTCTAGCAAGCTGTAATACTGGCGGCCAGACGCGGCAGCAAAAATAATATCTTGCGCTTCTAAGCGCTCATAAAGATTGAAAAACTCAGGGTCGAGCTTTCCATGCTCATCGAGTAAGGTGCCATCCATATCAGTCGCGATAAATTTGATGTTTTGTTGGGGCATGTCGGGCGTACCTATTATTGGATTATGATCATTCGTTATCTTGAGTAACGGTTCTGGGTTCGATTATATCGCTAGAGTCGCTGGTGAATACAATGCTTATTTTACCGCCTGTCAGTCACTGTTTCACATCTTTCCAAGGCAAACGCTAACAGAAGCGCATTCCAGTTTGAAGGGTTAAGTCCTACATACAAGATGTGCGTTAGGTCACACTCCACTATATTCTTTCCTGTCTCTCCATCACTTTATTCCGACCACAGTCATTATGATTTTAGCTATTATTACGACCTTGCTTTGCATCGTTACCGTCAAGTTTCTAATCACACTTGCGAACTTAGAGCGCCATCGTATTCACATTGAACCTAAAATATCGTTCAAAAGAACTGAGTGGCCGACTGTTTCCGTCATTATTCCTGCGCGAAATGAAGAAGACAATATTGAAATCAGCCTTGGCTCTCTATTGAAGCAGAGCTACCCAAAAGACAAGTTTGAAGTCATTGTTGTTGATGACTTTTCTACTGACTCAACCCGTGCAAAAGTAGAAGCATTGATCAGTAAGTTCGACGTTAACGCGCGCTGTATTTCAGGTAGAACGTTACCGACCGGATGGCTTGGTAAGAGCAATGCATGTATGGCTGGCGCACTCAACGCTAGCGGTGAATATGTGTATTTCATTGATGCAGATACCGATTCAGCACCCGCGATGCTACAGAGCGTTATCGACTTTGCTATCCAACAAAAAACTGATCTCTTATCGTTTAATCCAAAACAAACTTTTGCGTCTGTGGCAGAAAAAGCGACCTTGCCGGGCATCTTTCTATCGATCGCATCTTATATGAACTTTAAAAACTCGAACGACATGACTAAGGAAGAAGCGATTGCTAACGGTCAGGCGATGTTGTTTACCCGAAAATCCTACGACGCAGTCGGTGGACACGCCGCAGTAGCAAACGCGATATCGGAAGACATCGCCTTTGCAAAAGTCATGAAGGTCAATGGATTTAAGATTTTCTGGGCATTTGCAGACAAACTAATGAGTACGCACATGTATTCAGACTTCAACTCAATCTGGGCTGGCTTTTCCAAAAACATGAATCTTATTGTGAATTGTCAATCGCAAGCACAAGCTTTAAAAGTCTTCATCAAAGCCAACATCATCGCATGGGCGGGACCGCTTTTGATGCTGGTATCGGCGAACGCCTTCATCAGTGACATGTCTGCCATTCATGCTTATTCGCTCATTGTCAGCTCTGTGATGCTCTTGGTGTCGATCGTCACCTACTTCATTTTGGTTAAGGAACTGTTTGTTCCCGCAAAATTTGCGTTAACCGTACCCTTCGGTATTTGTGTTCAAAGCCTACTCGTGCTGAACAGTTACCGCTTATCTAAAACCAATAAAATCAGCTGGAAAGGGCGCTCATTAACATGATGAATAAGATTATTACTTTGCTTCTTCTTGCTTGTTCAGTTTCGGTGTTTGCATCAGACACCGATGGCTGGTCACTGGCACGCGATAAAAAAGGCATCGAGGTTTATAACCGTAAAATTGAAGGCAGTCACTTTAAAGAATTTCGAGCAGAAGGCGACATCAACGCGTCCCTCACTTCTATTATCGCACTCTTTATCGATACCTCTGTTGGCACGCAATGGGTAGAAAACATCGATGACATGGAAGAAATAGAGCATTTTAGTGCGGCGCACACGATCACCAAAACCTATACCAAGGCACCTTGGCCAGTTGCCGATCGTGAAGCTATCGTAGAGAACGTCATCACTCAAGATCCAGAGACGATGGTTGTCACCATTGATCAGCATGGTAGGCCTGATTACCTGCCAAACAATAATAAAAAAATCATCAGAGTGGCTGAATTAGAGGCGAGTTGGATCCTGACACCAATCGACGAAAACACCACCCATATCTCTTATCGAGTATTGAGTGATCCAGGTGGCGATATTCCGTATTGGCTCATTAACATGGTGGCCGTTTCTCAGCCTTACAACACGCTTCGCGGGTTATCTAAGATGTTGGATTCTGGTGAGTACACCGATCGTCGCCTTGATTTCATCGAGAACTACACGTCACTTTAACAATGCAATGAATACTCTAGAGGTCTATATTGTGAAATTTCCATTCTCTCCAATCGCAGCGATATTGCTTGTAGCATCAAGTTCAGTATTTGCTAATCAAATCATTGTCGATACTAAAGGTGTTGATGAAACACAGTATCACGCCGATCTGTATGAATGTGAGCAATACGCTCAACAAGTGAAGCCTGAAGAGGTCGATTCTCTTGGCAGCGATATTGTCGGTTCAACCGCTAAGGGTGCAGCGCTGGGTGCGGTTGGTGGAGCCGTCTCTGGCGGGAGTGGTCATGATGGTGCAAAAATTGGTGCTGGCATCGGTATTATCAGCGGCGCTTTAAAGCACGGTGCTCAAAAAAGACAATCCGCCGAGCTATCTGAGCAGCAGAAGTTTCAAGTGAATCGTAACTGTATGATCAACCGAGGCTATACCGTTCTTAACTAGCGGATAACCGAGCAAAATGGCGTTTAATCGATGTTCACGCCATTTTGCGTAGCTGAGTCAAACCATAGTCCCTGAATCGCCACCTTAAAGTTCGTTCAAATAGACAGTGAGCATTGACCCCTATTTAAAATAGGCTTATCATTAATCGTCTTTTAACGATTAATGAAAGTGAGACGTCAATATGAACTCAACTTGCTCGACATCTGGTGGCTGTTCTCTGCCCATCGAACACGGTGATGCTAAAGCAGAAAAGCAAATGGCCGCACTGGCGAAAGCACTCGCTCACCCAGCAAGAATACGTATATTGAGTATCCTTTCCACGTTAGAAAAATCGGGCGGCTGCTTGAACAGTGATCTGGTGAGTGAATTGGGTTTAGCTCAATCAACGGTATCAGAGCACTTAAGAATATTGAAAGCCTCAGGTTTTATTACGGCTGAGTCGATTCCGCCGAAGATGTGTTACCGCATCGACCGCGACAATATTCAACGCTTCGAATCGATATTTAACAGCATTTTAAAATAGAAGTTCACGCTTGAATGATCGGCTTTGATAGCCTTTACTTTTAAGCGTGTTTTTTTGCCACAACCAATCGTTTTTCGACGATTTACGATATCAACTAAGAGAGATTATCATGAAACCAAAGTTAGGTTTTCTAGATCGCTACTTAACACTGTGGATTTTTATTGCCATGGGCCTTGGTGTACTACTCGGCACCCTATTCCCACAGATCGAACAGTGGAACGATTCAATGTCTGTTGGCACCACTAACATTCCGCTTGCGATTGGCCTTATCTTAATGATGTACCCACCTCTGGCTAAGGTTAACTACAACCTGCTAGGCACTGTGGTAAAAGATAAGAAAGCCATTAAGCTCTCTTTGATCATGAACTGGATCGTTGGTCCAATTCTGATGTTTGTATTGGCACTAACTTTCTTGGGAGACCACCCAGGTTACATGGTTGGGGTGATTCTGATTGGTCTTGCTCGTTGTGTGGCGATGGTTCTGGTTTGGAACGACATCGGCGGCGGTAACAAAGAGTACGGCGCGGCATTGGTTGCTCTAAACAGTGCATTCCAAGTGGTGAGCTACAGCTTTATGGCGTGGTTGTTCATCAGCGTTCTTCCACCAGTATTTGGTTACGAAGGCATGTTGGTTGATATCTCGATGATCGACATTGCACACAGTGTACTTATCTACCTAGGTATCCCATTCCTAGCGGGCTTCCTAAGCCGTAAGATCCTTGTGTCGGTGAAAGGCGAGCAGTGGTACAACGACGTATTTATTCCACGCATCTCTCCAATCACACTGATTGCACTACTGGCAACCATCGTTCTGATGTTCAGCCTGAAAGGTGAAATGATTGTTGAACTGCCAATGGACGTTCTATTAATTGCGGTTCCACTGACTATCTACTTCACTGCGATGTTCTTCATCAGTTTCTTCATCGGTAAAAAGATGGGCATCGAGTACGACAAGAACGCATCAATTGCATTTACAGCAACAGGTAACAACTTCGAGCTAGCGATTGCCGTGGCTATCTCAGTATTCGGTATCAGCTCAGACCAAGCGTTTGCAGGCGTTATCGGTCCACTGATTGAAGTCCCTGTGCTGATTTACCTTGTGAACGTGGCGCTTAAGATGAAAGACAAGTACTACAACGGTCAGACGGTTAAACCTAGCGTATAGCATCTACGTCTACACCTAGAACTAGAACTAGAACTAACAAAAAGCAGCATCACTTTGAACAGAAAGACTCACACGTTAAACGGTGAGCCTTTTCTTTATTCAGTTTCGTCTAATAGGCCTTTCAATGCTTGTTCAAGCCAAAGTAATGCAGGACCTTTTGAGCGTGTTTTAGACAGAACAAGATCAACCGGAGGCGACCAAGTTTTATGGTCAAATGACACATTCACCTCTACCAAGCGCTGTTTAATAAGCTCTTCTTCAACAAGGTGTTTCGGTAAGTATGCCCAACCGATATCGCTACCAAGAATCATCTCTTTAATGACGATAAAGCTGTTTGACCACCATACCTTTCCGGCAATCAGCGGAAACTGATCCATCACCTTACCTTTGTCTCCCCTCAACATTAACTGACGATGCGGGAGTAAGTCAGAGAGTTTCGCCACACCTGTTTTTGCGAGCGCATGACTTGGATGACACACAGCAATAAACGGTAAGTGACCGATAAAGCAAGGCTCAGAACCGACATCAAAAGCCAAGTTAGTAAACATTAATCCAATGTCGGCCCTCTCTTCGATAATTAACGGATTGACCTCTGTTGTGGTACACGCAACCAGTTCAACTTCAGTCGCAGGGAATTGCTTACTGAATCCACGAAGGATCTTAGATAGGTTCGGGACCAATAGTGAATCATCTAATGCAATTTTGATGAGCCCCTCTTCACCGCTACCCATCGCGTTAACCGTTACATTAAGATCTTCAACCTGAAGTACGATCGCTTTCACCTGTTTAAATAACTGCTCGCCCGCTTTGGTTAGTGAAGGCTTTCGAGTCGAACGATCAAAAAGCTCAACATTAAAATCTATTTCAAGATTACTGATGCCTTGGCTCACCGCCGACTGCACCTTCCCCAAATGACGAGCACTGGCAGAAAATGACCCTAATTCAACGGCATACACAAACATTTTCAGTTGTTCAATGTTGTACATTCGGTGTCTCCCAAAACTTACTATCACTATATGTGATGCTAACTATCTTTATATTATCACTTAAGTAGATATTATTTAGCCAAGTCATTAGCCCATCGGCGGCTATTTAATCGTAAAGAGAGTTAGAAAAATGTCACATAAAGAACGCATGTTGCACATGGTGCTATTTGAATTGGTTGCTTTGGTTTTGATGGCAGGGCTTGCAACCTATATTACAGGAAACGGCGCAGGTGAAATGGCAGGCTTAGCGCTCGCAATATCATTGATAGCGATGGCTTGGAACTACGTTTACAACTATGGCTACGACAAAATTTACGGAGCAGACCGAAGCAAAAGAACCACGAAAACACGTATCCTGCACGGATTAGGTTTTGAGCTTGGCTTAATGACAGTGACTCTACCTGTCTTGATGTGGGTTCTACAACTCGACTTCCTAACCGTACTGATCATGGACATCGGCCTAGTTATTTTCTTCGTACTTTACGCGATTGCGTTCAACTGGGCGTATGACTCGGTTCGATATCAATTGGTTGCGAAAGGAAAAGTGGCAGCTCTGGTTTAGAGCGGTAAGTTCGTCTCGTATAACAAGAACATACACCCAAATGAAAACTGCCAAACTACAACATAGTTGGCAGTTTATTCATTTATGCATATAAGCTCATTTGTTAACGCCCTTGTTACATAGCAAAAACATCACACAGCCCTCCCTAATTAAGTCTAATAATCCGCCACTCACGAAGTAGCATCACAAATCCAAACATAAACTCCTCGTACCAGTTGCGCATTCATTTACATATAGGTAGTTTGAGCGGCTTCGCAACCTATCAATTCGAGCAATGACGTTCATGCGAGCATCTTTTTCGAGCAAAAGTGTTCGGATTAACATTTCAAGTGACTTTAATTAACAATTTCATGCTCAAACGCTCACTTTTTATGTTCGTTTATTTTCGAGTTCGCAAATATATGCACAATACACGTGCTAGATAAGCAAAACTAAAAAGGACTCGAACATGACAACAAACAAACACCCTTCTTTATTTGGGCAATGCTTGGCTGAATTTATCGGCACAGGATTACTCATATTCTTCGGCGTTGGCTGTGTGGCAGCACTAGTACTAACTGGTGCGACATTCGGACAATGGGAAATCAGCATCATCTGGGGCTTCGGTGTTGCGATTGCAATTTACTGTACTGCCGGCGTTTCAGGCGCACACATCAACCCAGCCGTAACGATTGCACTGGCCATGTTCCATGGCTTTGATAAAGCGAAAGTGGTGCCTTACATCATTTCGCAACTGCTTGGCGCTTTCTGCTCTGCAGCATTGGTTTACAGCCTGTACAGCAACCTATTTACTGACTACGAAATCGCACATAACTTCGTTCGTAGCAGCCAAGACGCACTATCAACTGCTGGTATCTTCTCGACTTACCCACATGCTTCACTTTCTTTCTTCGGCGCTTTTGCTGTGGAATTCGTGATTACTGCAGTGTTGATGTTTGCCATTTTAGCGTTAGGTGATGAGAACAACGGCGCATCTCGCGGTGCAATGAACCCTCTACTGATCGGTATTCTTATCGCGGTTATCGGTGGTTCTTTAGGTCCACTAACTGGCTTTGCTATGAACCCTGCACGTGACTTCGGACCAAAACTTTTCGCTTACTTTGCAGGTTGGGATTTTGCATTGACTGGTGCTCGTGATATTCCTTACTTCATCGTTCCAATTCTTGCTCCTATCGCTGGTGCGTGTTTTGGTGGCTGGTTGTACCCACGTGTTATTGGTGCTCACCTACCAGTGGAAGGCCATGGCTGCACAATTCCAAACCAATGTGAAACAGAAGAAGAAGCTGAACAAGCTCAAGCTTAACCCCAAGCGACCTTACATTTACTAAAATATAAATAACGGAACAAAAAGGATTCTTACCATGACCGAGCAAAAATACATTGTTGCCCTAGACCAAGGCACTACAAGCTCTCGCGCTGTAATCCTCGATCACGATGCAAACATCGTAAGCTCTTCTCAACGAGAATTTACTCAAATTTATCCAAAGGCTGGCTGGGTTGAGCATGATCCAATGGAAATCTGGGCGACTCAAAGCTCTACATTGGTTGAAGCGCTGGCTAAAGCAGGCATCCGCAGCGATGAGCTAGCGGGCATTGGTATCACTAACCAACGTGAAACCACCATTGTTTGGAACAAAGAGACAGGTAAGCCGGTTTATAACGCCATCGTATGGCAATGTCGTCGTACTGCAGAAATTTGTGAAGAACTTAAAGAACGTGGCCTAGAAGACTACGTGCGTGACAATACAGGTTTAGTCCTTGACCCGTATTTCTCAGGTACCAAAGTAAAATGGATTCTAGACAACGTTGAAGGCGCTCGCGAAGACGCTGAAGCAGGTAAGCTACTGTTCGGTACGGTTGATACTTGGTTGGTTTGGAAGATGACTCAAGGCCGTGTACACGTTACGGATTACACTAACGCATCACGTACTATGTTGTTTAACATCAACGACCTATGCTGGGACAGCAAGCTACTAGACGAGATGGGTATTCCAGCATCAATGATGCCTGAAGTGAAACGCTCTTCTGAAGTTTACGGCCAAACGAACCTTGGTGGTAAAGGCGGTACTCGTATTCCAATCGCTGGTATTGCGGGTGACCAACAAGCAGCGCTTTACGGTCAAATGTGTGTTGAAGCTGGTCAAGCGAAAAACACATACGGCACGGGCTGTTTCCTACTGATGAACACAGGCCAAGAGAAAGTAACATCGAAGAACGGCCTATTAACGACATTAGCATGTGGTCCTACAGGCGAACCAGCTTATGCACTTGAAGGTGCGGTATTCATGGGTGGCGCATCTATCCAATGGTTACGTGATGAAATGAAGCTACTGGCTGGCGCAGAAGACTCTGAGTACTTCGCAACTAAAGTAGATACGTCAAACGGTGTTTACGTTGTTCCAGCCTTTACTGGTCTGGGCGCACCATACTGGGATGCTTACGCTCGCGGTACGATTGTTGGCTTAACACGTGGCGTTAACTCTAACCACATCATCCGTGCAACACTGGAAGGTATTGCTTACCAAACTCGTGACGTATTGGATGCGATGCAAGCGGACTCTGGCATCAAGCTAGCAAACCTACGTGTTGATGGTGGTGCAGTAGCGAACAACTTCCTAATGCAATTCCAATCAGACGTACTAGATACAGAAGTTCACCGTCCTGAAGTAACTGAAGTAACGGCTCTGGGTGCAGCATACCTTGCTGGTCTAGCAGTTGGTTTCTGGGACAGCATCGATGAGCTTCAAGACAAAGCAGTACTAGACCGTACGTTCTTGCCACACCACGATGAAGAGAAACGTAACCGCCGTTACAAAGGTTGGAAGCGTGCTATCAAGTGTGCACAAGTTTGGTCTGAACTGCACGATGACGACGAAGAGTAAAATCGAGCGTTCGAATAATCACTCTCTTATCGATTGAATTGTTCGTTCCTCAGTAAACGAAACTAAAAAGAGCACTATTTTGTGCTCTTTTTTGCGTTTGGAGCCAATTTTTCATGTTTTGATCAACGTTTTTGCGGTTTGGACATAATTCCTTACTATCATTACTTCTCTCTCCTCATCAATTCGAGCACAATAGCGCGAGTTAATATTTTCGATTGTGACGCGCTAGAGCCCATAGCGTGCAGGGAGTGGTAAGTTAAGTGAAGCAGATACCAAGACACCAGCAGATTGTAGACCTGGTAAAAACACAAGGATATGTGAGCACCGAAGAGCTCGTAGAGAAGTTCGATGTTAGCCCACAAACCATCAGACGAGACCTCAATGAGCTGGCTGATAGCAACAAAATCCGTCGTTATCACGGTGGTGCAACCATTCCTCTTAGCTCAGAAAACACCTCTTACAACACGCGTAAAGCGCTTAACTTCAATGAAAAAGATGTGATTGCCGACGAGCTGGTAAAACACATTCCAGATGGTGCAACCTTGTTCGTTGATATCGGCACTACGCCAGAATCCGTGGCGCGCGCGCTGAACAAGAACCACAAACAACTCAGAGTCGTGACTAACAACATCAACGTTGCCAGTATCCTGCTACCAAACCCAGAGATCAAGGTTATCTTGGCGGGTGGCGAAGTGAGAAACCGTGATGGCGGTATAGTTGGCGAAGCGACACTCGATTTCGTGAAGCAGTTCCGCCTCGATTTCGGTATTTTGGGCATCAGCGGCATCGACTTTGATGGCTCACTGCTCGACTTTGATTACCACGAAGTTCGTGTGAAACAAGCTATCATCGAAAACAGTCGCAGCATCTTCTTAGCCGTCGACCACACCAAGTTTGGCCGTAACGCGATGGTTAAGCTCGGTAATATCTCTCAAGCGCACATGGTCTTTACCAATAAACAGCCACCAGAAGAGATTCTCAACATCCTTAAAGATTCGGCAATACCATTAGAAGTGATCGATACCGCTCGTCCTATGAGCGAATAACTAAACATAAAAGCTCAGTGACGCCACTTTCTTAAATGAATCACCATTCTTTATAGAAAAGTTAATAAAGTAAAACTTGCTCGCTGTCACTGTCGCTTCTATGCTCGAATTAGTCTTATTTGAACCTCTGCTTTCATAAGCAGAGGTTTTTTTATGCCCAAATCACATAAAACGCGCATAAACGAAAATAATAAATGACCGCAAACGAAAGTTCATATAGGATTCAATTATGTTCTAAAATGCTCGTTCGCTCAGAAAGAGGTCAAAACCATGAGTGCTCAACAAAATAATTCAAACAACAGTACATCTTCCACTTTAGACTTGATCGTGATTGGCGGCGGCATCAATGGTGCAGGCATCGCGGCAGATGCAGCAGGTCGTGGTCTAAACGTTGGTTTATACGAAGCAAATGATTTCGCGTCTGCGACGTCTTCTGCTAGCTCAAAGCTTATCCACGGTGGCCTACGCTACCTTGAACATTACGAATTTCGTTTGGTTTCGGAAGCACTCGCTGAACGTGAAGTCTTGTTAAGAAAAGCGCCTCACGTTGCTCAGCCAATGCGTTTCCGTTTACCTCATCGACCATTTTTACGCCCAGCTTGGATGATTCGCTGTGGCCTATTCCTTTACGATAACTTGGGTAAGCGCACCACTCTTCCTGGAAGTAAGACAGTCAACCTAGCAAAATCAGGGCTACTGAAACCAGAAATGAAGACAGGCTTCGAATACTCAGATTGCTGGGTTGATGATGCTCGTATGGTATTGCTGAACGTGTTGGCGGCGAAAGAAAACAACGCAGAAGTACGCAACTACTGCCGAGTTGAAAAAGCGCACCGCGAAGGCGACATTTGGCATGTAACGATTCTTGATGTGATGACAAACCAACGTTTTGAACGTAAAGCGAAAGCGCTGGTTAACGCGGCTGGCCCTTGGGTTAAGCAGTTCTTTGATGATGGATTAGAGCAGGCTTCGCCTCGTAATATTCGTCTGATCAAAGGCTCGCACATTGTTGTGCCACGCATTCACGACGAACCACAAGCGTATATTCTGCAAAACAAAGACAATCGTATTGTATTCATGATCCCTTACCTAGATAAGTTCTCGATCATCGGCACTACCGACCTTGAATACAAAGGCGACCCTCGTAACGTCGCAATTGATGATGTTGAAGTGGATTACTTGATTGATATCGTTAACCAGCACTTTGTTAAACAGCTTGGCCGTGAAGACGTGGTTTGGACATACAGTGGCGTAAGACCACTTTGTGACGACGAATCAGATTCACCACAAGCGATCACTCGGGACTACACATTGGAATTGGACGCAGAGCTTGATCAAGCACCACTGCTTTCGATCTTCGGTGGCAAGTTGACCACTTATCGTAAACTCGGTGAAGCGGCACTGAACAAGCTAGAACCTTACCTGAAACACATGGGCGCACCTTGGACAGCTAACGACACACTACCGGGTGGTAACTTCAGCTGCAGCCGCGAACAGCTTGCAGCAATGATGCACACTAAATACCCTTGGGCACCAGAAGCACTGCTACTTCGTTACGTGACCCAATTTGGTACTTACACATGGGACCTGCTTGAAGGCGCTACATGTGAGGCGGACCTTGGCATCCAGTTCTCAAGCGAAGCACACGGTGTTTACCAAGCTGAGATTGATTACTTGATCAACCAAGAGATGGCAATGACAGACGAAGACATCTTATGGCGCAGAACCAAGCTTGGCTTGTACTTAAGTGAAACAGAGCAGCATGCTGTTTCTAGCTACTTAAAAGAGAATCTTGAAAGCACTGTGGTGAACTTTTCTCAAGTCGGTTAGTTCTTCTAGCAAAACCATCCGCTCCTGAATATAAATAATGACAAAGCTTAGCGCTCCCCACGCTAAGCTTTTTTATTGTCTGCTATTCCGCTCAGCCTGAGACTTTATTCACACCTCTATTTTCAACAAAAACTAAATAGTGTTTTATTAATCCGGTTGATTATCAACTTCACAAAAGGTTGCTATTCTTTATCTCAACGAAACAACACATTTAAAAACGCTCACCATGTCAGCGCTTTAATAACGTTTGTCTCTATGTTTTCTCCCAATACGGCGGATTACCATAATATTCAGAGAAGTAGTCAATGAAGGATCTCACCTTTGGTGCAAGTAACCTTGTGCTTGGGTACACAGCCCAAATTGCAGGCTCTGATGTTAATGGGTAATCTTCTAATATTTGAACCAGCTGACCGCTTTTCAGTTGTTCATAGGCACACCAATTCGATGTCACCGTGATACCCATACCACCTGAGGCTGCGTCACGCAGTGCTTCTCCGTTATCTGCCCTGAACGACCCAGATGCCTTAATCGTCTTAGGCCCGCTTTCAGTATTGAACGTCCAGTTTTCTAAACCAATTAAGCTAATACACTGATGATCATTAAGATCTCGAGGTGTGGCTGGCTTACCATATTTGATTAAGTAATCAGGCGATACACACACAATACGCTTGTCTGTCGCAAGTTTTCGGGCAATCAGTGTCGAGTCTTTCAGCTCCGAGATGCGAATCGCGATATCAAAGCCACCTTCAACAACATCCACCATCGAATCTGATAGTCTGAGATCGACTTTTAACCCAGGGTAGCGCTCTAAGAATCCAGGTAAAGCAGGGACAAGATGCAAACGCCCAAAAGACGCAGATGCGGTAACTCTCAGCGTTCCGGTTGGAGAGTCACAGCCCACACCAACCGCCGATTTGGCAGCATCGACGCTCGATAACACCTCTTCAGCATGAGGCAAGAACGCTTCCCCCTCTTCGGTTAAAGAGACCTTACGAGTGGTTCTATGCACCAAGCGAACGCCTAAATTGTCTTCCAGTTTACTAATGTGCGAGCTTGCAACAGCAGGAGACAAACCAAGCTCTTGCCCAGCCATGCTGATGTTATGTGTGGAAGCTAAACGAACAAACAATTTGAGGTGTTCAATATTCATGAGATTACCAATAAAATCTTAAAAATCGTGTACCAGTAACCCTCATTATGCGTCATTAACATAACAATACAACGTATTAACTCAGTTGAATTGTGAAGAAGTGATTGAGCCAAAACGAAAAAAAACTCCCGAAGGAGTTTTTGTCTAAGTCTGTAATTCGCCATTTAGCTAGTCAGCAAAATTGCCAACTCACTAGCCAGTTAAACGAGCATGCAGTGAATCTTTAAGCTCAGAACGATCATGTTTCAATTGGTGCATCGAGCCGTCATCAATGGGTGAATCTTTCAGCTCTAGTTTACGAATCTCTTTATCAAGGTTGTCGTATGTCTTCATATCTTCTGCAAAGCCATCGTCAGTTTTAGCAAGCTCAGCAATTTTGTCTTTCATTTCAGGAAATTCGTGAACAAGAGAGTGATTTTCACCTAGCATAGAAACCTCTTAAGTTGAGTAAAGTGATTGGTAGTACACATTCATTATTTACCTTAGCAAGGGACTCAAATAACAAATGAGATCCAGTACACAGCCTAGAATATAGACAGTTCAGATTCACAAATTTACAACATCCACCAAGAAAATGGCTTTGCTGATTTTGAATTGTCTCAGCAACGGAAGTAGGTTTATGGCGATTATCCCGCCTCGAAAACAATACTTCTTTCGATTTTTACTTAGCCTGCAAGTATCGTTTTTAACTAAACGCTACCAAGCAAACGTCTGAATAACACTGTCTTTAGCCATTGGGTTTGATGCTATCGCATGGTTCACCTTAGCCAAAAATTGCTCTCTTGAATCAAGCAGGAAACCTTTCTGAGTCACGATGTTATTACCATGGTCGCCCCAATAGAAAGTGTCGATGTTTAGATTCTCAAGCAGATACTTTTCTTCTTCTAAGATCTGAAGTTGCGTCGGCATAACGAACTTGCCATCTTTTACTTCTTGTTCCATCACGGTTCCTGGCTGAATCGCTAACGCCATTGGCGCTATCTGCTCAGGCTTCATGATATTCAGTAATCTTGTGGTCTCGACAATATGTTCACGTGATCGATCACGACCGCCAAGGCCGAAGATAAACGAAAGTAAGGTTTCAATGCCGGCTTCTTTGGCTAATTCCATGCCTTCGATCGCTTGTTCTGGTGTCATGCGCTTTTTGATGTTGTCGAGTACAACCGCATCGCCTGACTCCAACCCCGCATAAGCCATAGTGAGACCGGCACTTTTAAGCTCTTTAAGTTCGCTCAAGCTTTTACGACGGAAATCGTTCAAACCACTATAGAGCGATACTTTTCTGCTTTCTGGAAAGGTATGACGAAGCTTATCCAAAATCTTAAGGAGATAATCCGTGCGGGCGGCCATCACGTTGCCATCGATAAGGAAAATTGATTCAACATAAGGATAAATCAGGCGAGCTTCTTCGATATCTTTAAACACATCCTCAATATCACAAACCTTGAATCGTTTATCGCTGAACATATTACAGAACGTGCACGTGTTGATACTGCAACCTAAAGTGGTTTGAATCAGAATGCTCTTCGCCTCTGTCCATGGACGATATACTTTTCCCTCGTAATTCATATTGGTTTCTCCGGTCTATAAGCACGAGAGCGTGCTTTAATAAAACAGAGTTTATCAACACCAGTATTCATTGATAATTCGCGATATAGTCGAATCAGTTTTTAGATTTTGTATAAAATAAAAGCCTTGTGACAACACAAGGCTTTGTAGGGGTAACTCTCTACCGGAGCAGCTGAAAATGTGTTTCCACAAAAGAAGATTAGCTGCTGCACCCTTGGGTATGAACTCGATTCATGTCGTCACCGACTTGTGCTTCTTGAGACCCCGTCGATTGGCATCCTGCCACGAATAACAGCGTTACAGATAAGATAAGCCATTTCATAATAAATCCTCTTTCGGTCATGACTAAAGCATAGTGCTTAAAAGCGCGGATACCTCAGTCATTAACTAAAACCTTACCTACCGATAAGGCCTTGGTTAATGAACAAAGCATCGCTTCTTTAACTAACGACCTGCTTTTGTACAAAAAACTTTCACTTCAACGAATGAAAATCGTACAAGAGCGAAAATAGGACAGCTATGGAACTAAGAATAAGAACTAGAAGTCAGTCACTCGTCGCCAAACGTACAGCCGCTTCTGCATGAATGGCTGTGGTATCAAACAAGGGAACATCAGTGTGTTGCTGCTGAATCAGGAGGGCGATTTCAGTACAGCCCAGAATAACGGCTTCTGCACCTTGTTGGCCTAGCTTCTCAATGATTTGACGGTATACATCTCGAGATTCTTCTTTTACTTGGCCTCGACACAGCTCTTGATAAATGATGTTGTGGACTTTCTCTCGGTCACTCTCATCAGGAATCACCACATCGATACCGAATTTGTTAGTCAGACGGCCTTTATAGAAATCTTGTTCCATGGTGAAAGCGGTACCGAGTAATCCAACTTTCTTTACACCCTGTTCAAGCAACTTCTGCGCTGTGGTATCAGCGATGTGCAAGATAGGAATCGTGACCTTCTCTTCGATCTCAGGAACGATCTTATGCATGGTATTGGTACAGATCAGGATGAAGTCCGCTCCGGCTTTCTCTACCGATAAAGCCGCGTCCGATAAGATATCCGCCGTCTCAGCCCAGCGACCTTGATGTTGAAGCTTTTCTATCTCATCGAAGTTCACGCTGTACATACAAACCTTTGCAGAATTGAGCCCGCCGAGTGTGGCTTTAACGCCCTCGTTGATGGATTTGTAGTAGCTCACTGTCGACTCCCAACTCATACCGCCGAGCAAACCGATCGTTTTCATTTTGCTATTCCTTTAATTTCCGACTAACTCGATTAAACCGTCATGCATTGAAAATTTATAGTACGTTCTTGCTTAAAGCGAACCCATAACACCTTATTCCTTTCAAACGATTGCTTTCAAACCGTTCATTCCCAAAACCTCCGCTCACAAAAAAGGCTCGAATTTAAAATCCGAGCCTTTGAAGTTTTGACCAAGGGTATACTTGCCGTTAGTACACCTCACACCAATCTGATTTCATGTCGATCAGTGTCCAATCCTCTCTGGAATTCGCCTCATCTAGCGCTTTATCAAGCTTGCCAACGTGAGACTCACGATCGTACTGCCACTCGCGCTCAGCATCAGTGTGATGAACAATCATAGCCATTGAGTTGGGTTGGCTCGTAGCCCATTGCATCATCGCTTGGTCACCGTCTGAGTTGCCGACCGCTAGAATAGGTTTCTTGCCGATAATATGCTGAATGTTAGTGACCTTTCCGGCTTTGTCATCAATGGTCAAAATCAACGAATCTTTGGTCACCGTTGGTTTGCCATCGTTGTAGCTGTAGTTGTATTTAAGCGCACTACCGATGATTTGCTCTGTAGGAATATTGTAAGCTTGTGGAGCCCACGCCCTCATGAAGTCAACGCCTCCGCCCGACACAATATAAGTCTTAAAGTCATGCTCTTGCAGGTAAGTCAGCATCTCTTTCATTGGCTGATAAGTAAGGTCTGTGTAGGCTTTGTTGAAACGTTTATCTTTTGCTACCGTCAGCCATTGCTCAACGTCTTGCTGGTATTGCTCAACAGTCATACCAGAATGTGTCGCCATGATGATTTTCAATAGCCCTTCTTCACCGCTGCCCAGAACGCTCTCAATATCATCTTCGAGTACAAACTTAAACGGTGCTTCGGTTTTCCATTCAGGGTGATCAGGCGCCATCTCTTTTACACGATCTAGTGCAAAGGCTAATTGGAAGTAATAAGGCTTTTCCGACCAAAGCGTACCGTCGTTATCGAACACGGCAATGCGATCTTCAATTGCCACGAACGTATCAGACTCAGCTTTAGTGGCTTGCCCAACAAAGTCGACGATAGCGGATTTGCTCTCGCTGTCCTTCCAAGAAGGCAGCAAGTTGGGATCACAATCTTTAGCAAAAGATGAGAAAGAGAGACTGGATAAGATCGCGACAGATAAGAGGGTTATTTTCTTCATAGCAACTACCATGTTGTTGAATTAATTGTAGGGTTTAATTCAATTCATCCTAGTTGGTCTACTCTGATTTGCCACTTATGAACACTATAACCAATGCTCATGTTGGTATTAGATTAGTACCACAGCTAAGCTGGCTGAGGGTGCTCTGCGATGTATTTATCGAGAACTTAAAAGGAGACAAACAAAAAAGCAGAACTTCAATTCCTCAAAGTTCTGCTTTAACAATCCATGACTGCTTACGCTCTGCGCTTTTTGAAAGCGTGCCAGCCAGCGCTGAAAATTGTTTTTAACACCACACCGAGTGCGCTTAATTTAGGGTCGGCATTCTTGCCAGAGGCGATGCGCCACATTTGATGTTCATACCAAACCAGCCCGACCATCGCCATCTTGTCTAATGCGGGCTTTCCTGTGGTTGGCACCGTTAGTGGCATGCCGTGGCTAGGGTCTTCAATTAACTTGTTAGGGAAATCAGGATCAACCGCCATTGTGCGTGCAATACCAATAAAATCGGTCGCCGAGGTGTTTAATGCTTCATTCATTGCTTGCGCGGTTCGAAAACCACCCGTGACCACCAGCGGAGTGCTGACGAGTTTTCTCGCCTTCACCATGTAATCCATAAAATACGCTTCACGTTTTACCGTGCTGGCCTTGATTGGTTCAGCTTTGCTCTTTGAACCCATCATTGATGGACTTTCATAGGTGCCGCCAGAGATCTCAATCAGGTCGATACCGTTATCACTCAGTGTTTGAACAACCTGCATCGACTCTTCTTCAGTGAAGCCACCTTTCATAAAGTCAGCGCTGTTGAGCTTAATTCCGACAGGGAAATCTTCACCGACCTCTTTTCGAATCGCGCGATAAACCTCAAGCACGAAACGAAGTCTGTTTTCGAGTGACCCACCCCATTTGTCTTGGCGTTGATTGTGTCTAGAAGACAAAAACTGACTGACAAGATAACCATGAGCACCGTGAATCTGCACGCCAGTAAAGCCTGCTTGTTTTGAAAGCTTTGCACTCAGCGCAAATTTATCAATGATTGCGATTATTTCCGTCTCAGTCAGAGCTCGTGGCGTATTGAAGCCTTTTTCTAATCCGCGCTCTAAAGAGATAGCTGAAGGGGCAACCGGGCTATCACATAAGAATTTAGGGATTTGCTTTCCTGGGTGGTTCAATTGCATCCATATCTGCGAACCATTTTGTGTTCCAGCCTTCGCCCACTCACGAAATACGCTTAAGTCACTTTGCTCATCTAACACCACGTTTTTAGGTTCACCAAGCGCACCTCTATCGACCATCACGTTGCCCGTCATGGATAGGCCAATTCCTCCTCGAGCCCAACGCTGATAGAGCGTGACTAAACCTTGCTTAGGGTTATGGTGTTTATCACCTAGCTGTTCACTCATTGCCGATTTGAACAGGCGATTTTTGATCACTTGACCATTAGGAAGAAAAAAAGGGTCGTTGAGGCAGATTAGATTCATGCGCGTGGTTACTTTCTTGGGTTTATACATTCAGTCCAGTATGCCCTATTTTATCCGACAGTTCTGAGCATTTAGTGCCTATTTCGAAGCAAGTTTCACTCAATAATAAAATGCCAGCGGCATAGCAGCTGGCATTAATCGATTATAAATAGAATCTCAAAAACTGGGCTGGCGCTGCTGAAATATGTCAACCAGAAAGGCTCAAACACTCTTTACGCTCATGGTAATTGTCGTTATTGTGATTCTCTACGCCATCATCACAAGGACTGTCTGAGAGTTATGAACAGCACGATTGAAACTATTCTGGGGCACCGCTCCATTCGTCAATATACAAATCAACCGATTGAAAAAGCACAACTTGATGTGATTATTCAGGCTGGTCTCGCGGCTTCATCATCGAGCTTACTGCAGGCTGTTTCTATCGTGAGAGTGACAGACACAGAGAAGCGTAAACTGCTAGCAGAATACGCAGGTAACCAAGCTTACGTTGAGAATGCGGCTGAGTTTTTAGTGTTCTGTATCGACTATCAGCGCCACGCTCAAATCAACCCTGAAGTGAAAACCGACTTTACTGAACTGACCCTAATTGGCGCGGTAGATTCTGGCATCATGGCGCAAAACTGCATGTTGGCTGCTGAGTCTCTAGGTTTAGGTGGCGTATACATTGGCGGGTTACGTAACAGCGCACAACAAGTGGATGAACTGCTAGAACTGCCACAACACACCGCCGTATTGTTCGGAATGTGCTTAGGTCACCCGGCACAACAACCAGAGGTTAAGCCTCGCCTTCCTGCTCACGTAGTTATGCACGAAAACCAATACCAACCGCTGAGCCTAGATGACATTGCCAGCTACGATGATTCAATGCAGAGCTACTACGCAAGCCGTTCAAGCAACCAAAAGCAGATCAGTTGGTCACAACAGATCACTCAAAAGCTGTCTGGCGAATCTCGCCCGCATATCCTGCCTTACTTGAACAGCAAGCAGCTGACCAAGCGTTAAGCCGTTAAGCCGTTAAGCCGTTAAGCCGTTAAGAGCTTGCAACAAACCACAGCAAACAACAGTACAAACAAAAATGTCAGCGTAATATACGCTGACATTTTTATTTATCCGGAGGCGGCTAGCTTACAGATATTTCTCAATCGGTAGCAATTGCAAAAAGCCTGACTGCATTCGTTCCCACTTACCCGTTTCTGGTTCGCTGTCCCAGCTTTGATCGCCTGAATACCAATACACATCACCGTCTTCCAGTTCCAAACGCCAGCTATTGTCGTCACTCATTGCTTGCTCAATAGTTTTTGCTAACGTTTCAGCAATCTCTTTATTCTCGATGATCAAAACCGATTCAGTATTGAGGTAGGTAGAACGCAAGTTGAAGTTAAATGAACCGATGCTCGCGATGCTGCGGTCGAATACGACTGATTTTGCGTGCAAGCCATAGGCCGTCTCAGGTGCACATTTCGACAAGTCCTGAGTCGATGCTTCACAAAGCTTAGATTCTGGTTTTAGCTCAAACAGGTCGATACCATGCTCCAACATATCGTAACGTCTGCCCGCATAAGCGGAGTGATTGGTCACCAGATCATTAGACGCCATAGAGTTCGTTAGCGCTTTTATCTCAACGCCCTTGTTATTCAATACCTGCCACTCTTCAAGCTGACCATCATCGAATACAAGGTAAGCCGATTCCAATAAGATCTCTTGTTTCGCTTCGCTCGCTAACTTACCTAGAAGAATCGCGGTCGCTTTTGGTTCATCAGTATTATCGGAGTCATCAGGGACGGGTTGATCATAAACAAAACGCGCATTCACCCAAGTCATCTCACCAACCACCTCTTTCAGTAAACTATCAGCAGCCTTACGATCTAATGGTAATTCAGGATAATTTTGATAATGCGGAACGACAATATTATCTATCTTCGAGAGATCAGGTTGTTCGTCATCACCCAGCATATCGACAGGGTAAGACCAACGGCTGTTCCAGTATTCAACAAAACTGGTTTGGATGGTGTTAACTACCGAGCCCATAACTAATACATCGCGGTCTCGGAAATTGATTTCATCAGAAAGGTCAAAGTATTCATCACCGATATTACGGCCACCCACCACAGACAAGGTACCATCTACGGTAAACGATTTATTGTGCATGCGGCGATTTAAGCGAGAAAAGTCACCAACAAAGCTCAGCCATTTACTGAAACCACGACGTGTCGGCGTTGGGTTGAAGATACGAATCTCGACGTTCGGGTGCGCATCCAGTGCCGACAGCAAACCTTCACGTTCGTTGAGGTTGATATCATCCAACATTACGCGCACCTTAACACCACGCTCAGCCGCGGCTAATAAACGGCTAGCGAGATAGCTTCCCGATTCGTCAGAGTTCCAGATGTAGTATTGAATGTCGATGGTGTGCTCGGCACTTTCGACCAGTGCTAATCGCTGTGCCAAAGCATCCCAACCGGACTCTTGCAGACGAACCGCAGTGGTGCCTTGCTCTAAAGCTTCAGGCTGAAATTCATTGGTTAGAACCGATAAAGTGCTGGGTGCAGGAGAGGTTGGCGGTTCTGTTGGATGATCGATGCCTTCAGGAAGTGAAGAACACCCACCTAAAACGGCGATTAAGATTAACGTTAAACTGATGCGTTCGAGCACAGGCATGTATCTGACTTCCTTTTCACGATGGCGTCTTTAGAAACTTTCCGTACAGCTTTTCAATGAACAAGCTATTCCGATCTATTCATTGATTATTACTGCTAAAGCCTGAAATTTATAGGTAATTATCCAGTATAAATTTAAAGGTCGGTAAATTGGCCCACAAATCACTTAAGTTGGGTGAGTGCCAAACAGTATAAACTCAGCGGCTTTTCGACCATGTCAATGGTGAGCTCTATTCGGTCTGGGTGATGCTTCACCATTGTTTGGAGATCTAGTTTCACCGCTTGATTTCACACTAACAGGCGTGTCGACTTACTTATATGAGATTGTGCAAACGCATTACTTACGTAAGCGCTAAAGCTGTTGTTCATCTAAGGGACATGTAAGGATCAACACCGAAAACATTGTTCACGCTGCATAACCTTTATCGTCTCTACACAAGCCTTCCTTATAGTAGTACCCTTTATCGTATTTCATTCTTAATGGTATTTATGTCTTATGAAGCTTTTGGTCGATCGCACTGGTGAACAGTTTTTAGAAATTCTGCAAGAATCGGGAGACACGCTGACGGTTCAATTCATTACCAATGAAGGCAATCGAAAGGGCAAGCCGTTCCAAGATCACTTGAGTGGATTGTTCCTCACAGGTTGGAAGCCGCGCACTACTTCAACCGCCATCGGATTAGAGCGCTTTAAGCAAGGCAAACTTGAAGATCCCAAAGTGAGTTTCGCATTGCACCAACTCTATCCACTGGGTCGAGACGTAAAGTTACCTTCTGGTGATATCGCAACTATCGCGAGTTACGCCAATACCCATGCCGATGGCTACTATATGTTTGTGCGCCTCAACGATGAGTTAACCCGACTCAAGATTACACCCGATTGGGAACTGCAACCTTCCACTCAAAGGTTAGCCTTGCCTTATTACCCTGCGCCAAGAAGCCAGCAAGAACTCGACAATATTGATGACTTCGATGCTTGGGCGGGTGGGTTTTAAACAGTAAAAGTTGGTAAACAATATTGAGATCACATCCACCTATCGAATCTCAATACAACAATATGTGCTCTCTAAACATTGATACGAATACCCGCTCTCAAACGATTCAAATAACGGTTTGGCTGTGTGCTGCTAAAGAGTATTTCATTCTTCCCTACAAGCTCAAACGGGGCTGAATAAAGTCGATAAACGCCGAGATACGTTTAGAGACCGATGACGACTTGTAGTAAACCGCATTCACTCGCTCTCGGTCTGTGTTGGCAAGTTTGTCTTGTTCCAGAATAGGGATTAGGCGACCCGCAGCCATATCTTCCTGCACCATAAACCCCGATAAACAAGCAATCCCATTTCCAGCTAAGACTAGTTGACGCACGGTTTCACCATTACTGGCTGTCACAGTAGGCGCGACATCACTTTGGTTTGGTAAAGGCCAATGGTTAAGCACTTTGTTACCCGCAAACCCCACAATTTGATGCGAGCTCAAATCTTCAGGTTTGGTGGGCAACCCACGCTTAGCGAGATAATCAGGTGACGCAACAATATGGAGTAAACTTTTTCCTAACGGTCGAGCATGCAATGTTGAATCGGACAACTTGCCGATTCGAATCGCAACATCAGTTCTCTTTTCGAGAAGATCTACGAAGCCTTCGTTGGAAGTGAGTTCCAATTCAATGTCTGGGTAAGCCTCTTTGAATGACTGCACCAACGGCACTAGCTGATGGAAAACGAATGGACTGGCGGCATCGACTCTTAAACGACCTTTTGGCAGCTCACCGCGCGACACGATTTCTTCTTCCGCGCTCTGAATCATCTGTAACCCTAGCCTGACTGAATCGACAAACTGCCGCCCTTCCTCCGTCAATTCCACACGTCTCGTTGTTCGGTTGAATATTGAGACACCGAGTTGCGACTCAACCTTACTCACCGAACGAGACACCTTGGCGACCTGCACATCCAACGCCTCTGCCGCCGCAGAAAAACCACCAGCATCGACAACGGTGAGTACCATTTCTAAATCATCTGAACGGGTTAACATGAGGCTCCTTCGCTATCTTCATTTTGTTTAATGTCATCTCGCTTGTGCTCATCACAGCTCAAATCATCTATGTCTTTTCGATCTCATCAGCTTAATCCAATGATCAGCTAACTCTCCGATTATTGCAAATAACACAAAGGTTATTTGTTAATGATGGCATTTTTCACAAATATATTTTGCTAGATAATCCTCGCCATCAAACGAAGCGCACCTATTGCAGTCACAAGCTGCCCCATTTTATCGCGCTCGGTATTTAACAAAGAACAGTAAGAGAGATGATTATGCCACTAGCATTACTTGCATTGACGCTCAGCGCCTTTGCCATCGGAACCACAGAATTTGTCATCGTAGGCTTGATTCCTACCATGGCGAGCGACTTGAATGTATCTCTGCCATCGGCAGGCCTATTAGTCAGTTTATACGCGCTTGGCGTTGCTATTGGCGCACCAGTATTAACGGCATTAACCGGAAAGTGGAATCGTAAAGCGGTATTGCTAACCGTGATGGCATTGTTTGTCATTGGTAACTTATTGGCGTGGCAAGCTCCAGGCTATAACACGCTGATCGCCGCACGAATTTTGACCGGCCTCGCCCATGGTGTGTTCTTCTCGATTGGATCGACCATCGCGACAGGTTTGGTTTCAAAAGATAAAGCAGCCAGTGCCATTGCGATCATGTTTACGGGTTTAACGGTTGCATTGGTAACTGGAGTACCACTGGGCACTTATATCGGCCAAACCTTTGGATGGCAAGCGACCTTCTTGATCGTTGCTCTGCTTGGCCTTATTGCTCTTATCGGTAGTGCTATCTTGGTTCCAAGCAACCTTAAGCAACCACCTGCGGCGAAGATTTCGGCACAACTAAAGGTTCTAACTCAACCACGCTTACTGTTGGTTTACGCTATCACAGCACTAGGTTATGGCGGTACGTTCACAGCGTTTACGTTCCTTGCTCCAATACTGGAAAATGTATCAGGGTTTGATTCGAGCTCTATCAGTCTCATCATGTTGGTTTACGGTGTGTCAGTGGCGGTAGGTAACATCTGGGGCGGTAAAATGGCCGACAAGATGGGCCCGATTAAAGCGTTGACCGTTATCTTCTCTGGTTTAGCCGCAGTACTGGTGGTATTCAACTTTACCGCAGTAAACCCTTACGCAGCTGTTGCTACCATTTTGGTTTGGGGTGCATTCGCATTCGGTAACGTTCCGGGGCTACAAGTGTATGTTGTGAAACTGGCTGAGAAATACACACCAGACGCAGTCGATGTCGCTTCTGGGTTGAACATTGCCGCCTTCAACGTCGGTATTGCATTGGGCTCATGGGGCGGTGGTTTGATTGTCGCGAAATCTGGATTAATGAACACCCCTTGGGTAGGTGCTGTGATCGTTCTGATCGCTCTTGTTCTGACTCGATTCAGTGGTGCGTTAGATAAGAAGCAAGCACAACAAGCTGTTCCATCTAGCATCTAGCATCTAGCATCTAGCATCTAGCAAGAATAGAAAAAACAAAGCCCGAACCTAGGTTCGGGCTTTATCAATTCAATCTGATTATTACTCGTTATCGATCGCTTTCAGCACTTTACATGGGTTACCGACTGCAACCACATTGGCTGGGATGTCTTTAGTTACCACACTGCCTGCGCCAATCACGCTGTTTTCGCCAATGGTGACACCGGGGCAGATGATTACACCACCGCCAAGCCAAACATTGTCGCCAACATTAATCGGTGTGCCAAACTCAACGCCTTCTTCTACACGGCCTTTCACATCGAGTGGGTGACCTGCAGTCAGGATTTGAACGTTCGGACCAAGCAGCACATTATCGCCAATAGTCACTTCAGCCACATCCAAAATCACGCAGTTAAAGTTAGCGTAGAAGTTCTTGCCTAGCTTGATGTTCGAGCCGTAGTCACAACGAAATGGAGGTTCTAAATGCGCATTTTCACAGCCCGGAATCAGCTCTTGCGTTGCTGCTTCCCATTCAGATGTGCCAGGAATACTGTTATTGAGTTTTTGAAGCACCTTGCGACATTCGATACGAGCTGCATAAAGCTCTTTATCCCAAGCCTGATAAGGTTCACCTGCGAGCATTTTTTGTTTTTCTGTTTTCACGTTACTTACCTGTTCTCACATCAATTAGCTATTTTCATATTACTTATCTAGCTTCACATTACTTAACTAATGGTGGTCAATTCATCGACCAAAAACGCAATATCGCACATCTAAATAACAGTGAATAAGGAGTGTTTGAGCTTGGTTTAAGAGATGCGCAGCTCGTCACTTTTTGTAGGTAAAATATGAAATTCGAACAGTGCTAATTTAGCTTCGCTATCGAATCACGTAACACCAAACTACCAGTGGTATTGATGGTGGTCGCTTGCTCTGTTTCACCGACAATTTGCAGGATCGCCTTTTGCGTCATTTGCTCTAATGGCACACTCACAGACGTTAAGCTTGGCGTTAAAAACGCCCCCACTTTGCTGTTATCAAAGCCGACGATCGAAACATCTTGAGGCAATGAGTACCCAAGTTCGGTTAACGCCTTAATCGCACCAATCGCCATATCATCGTTTTCAGACAAGATAGCAGTGAATGTGGTTCTGCTTTTTGCCAAAGCCTGAGCCGCGTGATAACCGCTCTCCATCGTCCAATCACCTTGAACAACGTTGGACTCATCCAATGCAACACCATGTTTAGTTAACACATCTTGATAGGCTTGGTAACGCAGCTCATCGGTCGAAGAACCGGCTTTACCACGAATCACTGCAATGTCTGTATGGCCTTGCTCGATGATGTGTTCAACCATCAAACAAGCACTCTGATAATGGTCGGTGGTAATAGCATGATTGGGCTTCGACGGCATTTCACGGTTGAGTACCAGAATCGGAGTGTCGGTGCTGTCGATGATCTTTGCAATCTCACATTCGGTTAAGCATTGCGGATAGAGGATGATGCCCGCGCACTTCATATCCAGCAGGAAGTTGATCGCCTTTATTTCGTCTTCAGCGCTGTGTTTGCCATCGGTGATCACCAGTTGGTGATTCGACTTTTCGCTATAAGAAGCCGCGTGATACATCAAGGAAGAGAAGTAAGGGCCATTGAACAACTCATTGGTGATAACAAAGCCGATGAAGTTGGTCTTCTTGGTCGCCAATTGCTGAGCCAACAAGTTCGGTCGATAACCTGTTTCTTGAATCGCATCAAATACCTTTTTCACCACATCTGGGCGCACGATGTTCTTGCCATTTAAGACACGAGAAACGGTCGATTTAGATACGCCTGCGCGGTTTGCGACATCAAGCATGGTTACCATTCGCTTCTTTTCCTTTATAAAAAATTAGCCGACATAGGCCGACTAATTCATTGCAAAATGACAGCTCACAGTTCACATAACTGCGCTGGGGAATGCATTCTAAATAGTGGCACCGTTAGATGCAATCACACCTTTATACCACTCGAACGACTTCTTGCGTTTGCGTTCTAGTGAGCCAGATTGATCGTTGTGCTTATCTACGTAAATGAATCCGTAACGTTTTTTCATCTCACCGGTGGTGAACGACACTAAGTCGATACATCCCCAAGGGGTGTAACCCATCAAATCAACACCATCAATCGCAACGGCTTTTTTCATCTCTTTGATGTGATCCCCAAGGTAAGCGATACGGTAGTCGTCATTAATGCTGCCATCTTCTTCAATGGTATCAACAGCGCCAAAACCGTTCTCAACGATGAACAATGGCACTTCATAACGTTCATACAGAGACGCTAAACAGAAACGCAAACCCGTTGGATCAATTGGCCAGCCCCAATCGCTAGACTGGATGAACGGGTTATCGACCGAGTTCTCATGACCGCCGTCCATCGCTTCTTCGGTTGACTGATGCGAAGAAGAATCCAAGGTATTCGACATGTAGTAGCTAAAGCCTAAGTAATCAGCCTTACCTTCTTTTAGGATCTGCTCATCTTCTGGCTGCATCTCAATGTTGAAGCCTTTGATTGCCCAATCACGCTTAGCGTAATTTGGGTAATGACCGCGAACCATCACATCTGAGAAGAAGTAACGGTCACGCATCGCTTGTTGTGCCACCATAATGTCTTCCGGTTTAGAAGAACGTGGATAGAAAGGCACCATCGCACACATTGCGCCGATTTGAAGATCTGGATTGATCTCGTGACCTTTCTTAACCACCAAAGCACTTGCAACAAACTGATGGTGAACCGCTTGATACATCGCCTCTTGCGGCTTTTCGCATTGTGGAAACTTCACGCCTGAGCATAACCAACCGAAAATATCTGCCGAGGTGTTCATCTGGTTGTTGATCTCGTTAAACGTCATCCAGTATTTCACTTTGTGTTGGTATCGTTCCATCACTGCAGTTGAATACTTAACGAAGAAGTCGATCACTTTGCGGTTCATCCAGCCGCCATATTCCTTAGCTAGATGGTAAGGCATTTCAAAGTGGCTCAGTGTTACCACAGGCTGAATGTCGTATTTCAACAGCTCGTCAAACAGATCATCGTAAAACGCTAAACCCGCTTCACACGGTTCAGCTTCATCGCCATTTGGGAAGATACGCGTCCACGCGATACTGGTACGGAAACACTTAAAGCCCATCTCAGCGAATAACTTAATGTCTTCTTTGTAGCGATGGTAGAAATCCACTGCGACTTGGTTAGGATAGTTTTCGCCATCAATCACGCCATCGGTGATTCGACGTTGTACACCATGAGCGCCCGCTGTTAATACATCAACAACACTGACACCTTTACCATTCGCATCCCAGCCGCCTTCTAGTTGATGCGCTGCTACTGCACCGCCCCATAAAAAATCGTTCGAAAATTCGTTGTTCATACCATTACTCACTACAAGTTATTCGTGAAAAAGATCAGAATTTGGGCTGCAATTACAACTCTGAAATCGATTTCAATAAAAGCAAAGATACAGATTGAAACCGGTTTCAGCAACAGTTAAAAGATCTTTTTTGATCGATCTAAAGACTAATCAACAGTCAGCATTACGATCAATGCTGTTCAAAATACTGATCATGCAGTGATTTGCCAGATTGGTCTTGAGTGCCAGGGTAGAACTGAACGAGTGTCTGATCGGCTAGTGTGAGGTGAATCCAACCCTCTTTGACTTTCAGCCAATTGGTACCGTTGGTCTCATAGACGGCAGGAAACTTGCCCCAGCCAGACTCTGATACCTGCAACTCTTGAAATAGGTTAATCGGGGCTAGCTTATTGCTGTCGAAGTTTGCGTCGGCATAGACAGATAAAGGCTCGATGGCATCGTTTGGCTTAAACGTATAACAGCTCACAGAGGCTGAAGTGCGATCAAACCACTGGTAAGGTTGTGCACCGATTAAATCGTAGACCGTGCAATCATTGAATTGAATCGCCCACTCTTGGTGAGCTTTAAAACCGAGGTAACCTATGGGTTGTGATGGTTCAGGCTTTGAGTCCGCCTCCTGCTCATACACCGGTTCTGAGGTAGCACATCCCATAAGCCCAAGACTAAAAAGGAAAGTCACAGCAAGCTTCATCATTGTCATACCTCAGTTCCGTTAGTAGATGAGTAACTCAATTAAGTCTCTACATTAAACGGTAAGTTCCAAACGATTACCATCCGGATCGAGTACACAGCTCTCATAATAGCCATCGCCTGTTCTTCTTGGGCCATCTAAGCGCTCATAGCCGTCTTCGACCAAGTGTTGAGTCAGTTGATCGACCGCCTGTTCCGAACCTAATGATATCGCCATGTGAATGAAGCCTGTGAACTGGTCATAGATGTCGTCTTTCGATTCAGGGACAGAGTCCATTTCCATAATCTCTAAACGACTTCCCGTATCAAACGAGAGGAAGTATGAAGAAAACCCTTTAGTTGGGTTGTGATATTTTGAGTTCAATGTCGCGCCGAAATAATCTTCATAAAATCGCTTCAGTACTTCGAGTTGTTTGGTCCAAATTGCGATGTGTTCAATCTTCATTTTGTTTGCCTAAGTTTGATGTCTAACACTAGATTACTCATCAAATAAGGAACAATAAACAGAACGAAATTCATCGAAATTGTTCCTGATTAACGGGCTCGATTTTATGTCCATAACTGCACAGTATTGGCATCTATGTTTGTGTAATAGTTATCTTTCCTCCATAGTCAGGTTTTACACAATCTGAGATTCAAACTGTGAGCTTTTTAAAACTGATACTACTTGCGGCTATATGGGGAGGCTCGTTTCTTTTCATGAGAATGGCCGCCAATCCATTAGGGCCCGCAGTCTTAATTGAAGCGCGAGTTCTGTTTGCGGCACTTACTCTGCTTTTAGTTTCTTTCTATTTAAAAAAGAAGCTCTCTTTTCATGATCACGCAAAACACTTCTTCATTCTCGGCCTGTTTAACACCACACTTCCTTTTTTGCTTTTCGCTTATGCCGCGCAGACACTTAACGCCTCGACACTCGCCATCTTGAACTCTACCGCGCCAATATGGGCGGCAATCATTGGTGCAATATGGACCAAAACAGCACTCGAGGCGAAAGTTCTATTGGGACTTGGGATTGGGGTAACAGGAGTTGGCGTGTTAGTCGGTTGGGATGCGATGAACATTGGCCGTGAGGCTATGCTTCCTATCTTTGCAGCAGTGATGGCGGCCTTTAGCTACGGAATAGCGTCAAACTATACCAAACAAGCCCCTAAAGTTGAGGCATTCAACAATGCTCATGGCAGCATGTGGACTGCGGTATTGCTGGTTTTGCCGTTTGTATTCTTTATTCCGATAAGAGAAACACCCGACGTTACGATCACTACATCGGTTGTCTTATTAGGCGCGGTATGTACTGGGTTAGCGTATCTACTTTACTTCAATCTCGTCTCTGAACTCGGCGCACCTTCAGCCCTGTCCGTGACCTTCATCATTCCGGTATTTGGTATTCTATGGGGTAACTTATTCTTAGATGAAGCAATTGGCATCAATACGATTGTTGGTTCAATTCTGGTTATCACCGGCACCATGTTGGTGACAGGAATGACGCCTTCTAAGATGATAGAGAGCGCCAAACAGAAACGAGCAGCAAGAGCGGCTCGTTAATCAGCCATATATTGCTGAATCTTGTTTCTCAGCCACTGATGAGCAGGGTTCAAATCGGTTCTTTTATGCCAAATCATGTATTGCTGCATCGGTAAGATTTCAAACGGCTGATCAAGGACTTGAAGCTGGAAGGATTCGGAAAATTGATTGGCAAAATCACGCGATGTACTGCCGACACAATCTGAGCCCGATACCAGCACACACATGGTCATCAGCGAGTCACACTCGGCACTCACTTTTCTCTGTTTCAGTGGCGACTTGGTAAAATAATCTGCCGTGTATAAACGGGTTCGACGCATTCTAAAAGTAACATGCTTTTCGTTGTAATATTGCTCTTGCGTCACAGAGCCATTGATTCTCGGATGCCCCTTTCGAGCTATCAGCACCAACTCATCTTCAATCATCGGCTGCTTCATGTAGCCGTTAACTTGCGGGTAATGGATATCAATCGCTAAATCAGCTTGTTGCATGCTCAAGCCTTGCAATAATTCTTCTTCGTTGTTCGGCACCATATTGAATTCAATCGAGATATTGCCCAACGTCTCATCTTGCTCGACGAGAGGTTGAAGCTTGGTTAATCCAATCTCATTCACCAGGATACGAAACACATGATGCTGCTGATTATCAAATGTCTTTAAAGTGCTTACTGCGCTGCTTATCCCTTCTAGAGCAGGCTCTACTCGGTCTGCCAATTGCACCGCAGCGTTAGTCGGAATAATCCCACGCCCTTCACGAATAAACAGGTCGGTATCAAGCTGAGATTGCAATCGCTTCAATGCCCCGCTAACCCCAGGCTGAGTCATACCAAGCGATTCTGATGCAAGCGTGATCGACTTTAATCGATACACTTCTAAGAACACGCTCAATAGATTTAAATCCAACTTTTCCACGTCGCTCACCGTTACTCTCCCTGTCAATGTGGTCTTAATCAATCATAGGTCAGGATTCGCCTTCGTTCCCCAACCATTGCATGACTCAATACATAGCCAATCGTGATGTATTAAATAAAGCTTACTTTATTTTTTGCTATATGTCTTATTCCTATAATCGCCTCAACGAAACAAAATTCTGAAATGAAGAGGCTCTTATGACGACTTCACGCACGTTCAAAAATGCATCACTGTTCCTAGCTATCTCGCTCGCATTCCCTGCAGTTGCAGCTAACCATGACCACGCACACTTCAGCGAAATTGGCGACCAAGGTGGCAAAAGCGCAACCGAGATGACGACTAAGGCAAACCAAGAGTTCGCAAAAACACTTAACTTTGCCGACACTCGCGCTTTCGACAATAACAACAAGGGTCTTATTGCTAGCTTCGACCAAGAGACGGGCGACATCATTCGCAATAGCTTTAACTTTATCGACCCAAGTGTGACGAATGCAGACCAAGCACCAGATTCAGTAAACCCTTCACTGTGGCGCCAAGCGGTATTGAACCAAGCGGCGGAAGGTTTATATGAAGTTGTTCCGGGTAAAGTTTACCAAGTTCGAGGTGCTGACTTAGCGTCTATCTCTTTCATTCGTAGTGACAACGGTTGGATCGCTTACGACGTTCTTCTTACCAAAGAAGCGGCCGCTAAATCACTCAAATTCTTCAAGAGCAATGTGCCTGATGGCGGCGAACTGCCCGTCGTTGCTATGATTTACTCTCACTCGCACGCTGATCACTTTGGTGGCGCAAGAGCAATCAAAGACGCATACCCAGATGTAAAAGTGTACGGTTCGAAAAACATTACTAAAGAGATCGTCGACGAAAACGTATTGGCGGGTAATGCAATGTCTCGTCGTACCGCTTATCAGTATGGTGCAACCCTGAACCGACACGAGCACGGTATTGTTGATGCTGCACTGTCGAAAGGCCTATCAACCGGTAGCATTACTTACGTACTGCCAGACTACGAGCTGAACCATAACGAAGAGATTGAAACTCTGGTTATTGACGGCCTAGAAATGCAATTCATGGATGCTTCAGGTACCGAAGCGGCCTCTGAAATGGTGACGTATATTCCAAGCATGAAAGCACTTTGGACTGGCGAGCTGACTTACCAAGGCATGCATAACCTGTACACGCTGCGTGGCGCTAAAGTACGTGACGGCTTGAAATGGTCTAAGAAGATCAACGAGATGTTAGTCACTTGGGGTGAAGATACTGAGGTGCTGTTTGCGTCTCACTCAGCGCCAATCTGGGGCGAACAAGAGATCTCTGATTACCTAAAAATGCAGCGTGACGCTTACGGTTTTACTCATAACCAAACGCTTCGCTTAGCCAATAACGGTGTGGTTCTACAAGACATCGGGGACGAGATTTACAAGGTAATGCCAGACAGTATTCAACAGTCTTGGCACACCAACGGTTACCACGGTACTTACTCTCACAACGCTCGCGCTGTGTACAACATGTACCTTGGTTACTTCGACATGAACCCAGCTAACCTAAACCCATTACCAATCAAGCCAGAGTCAGTGAAGTTTGTTGAGTACATGGGCGGCAGCGACGCTGTGATTGAAAAAGCACAGCAAGACTTCCAAGAAGGTGAATACCGCTTCGTTGCAACAGCACTGAATAAGGTGATTCAAGCTGAGCCAGAGAACAAAGTTGCACGTGGCTTATTGGCAGATACATACGAGCAGTTGGGTTATCAATCAGAAGGTGCAGGTTGGAGAAACATCTACCTAACCGGCGCTCAAGAGCTTCGCATTGGAACACAACCGGGCGCACCAAAGACTGCATCTCCGGATGTGTTGGCTAACATGACCATTGAGAACTTGTTAGATTACTTAGCAGTTAAAGTGGACTCGCTAAAGGCACAAGAAACACCATTTACGTTGAATATTCAGCTGCCTGATGTGAAAGAGTTTTACTACGTTGAAATGTCTAACGGTAACCTGAACAACATTCAAGTGAACGAGCTGCAAGACGCCGATACAACACTGATCATCAATAAGTCTGACGTGTCTGACATCGTGCTTAAGAAAACAAGCCTTGGAAAACTGTTAGAAGACGGACAAGCAGGCGTGAAAGGTGATAAGACATCACTTAACAAACTGCTGTCTTCATTGACAGAAGCTGACACCTCTTTTGAGATTGTACCGCGTCCAAAAAAAGGCGAAGAAGTTGATGCAGAGCTATACCAAGATTCAGCGGTACACGCTCATTAAACGCCGGAAACACTAAGTAAAAACAACAACAGTTAGCTAGAAAAAACGTTCTATAAAGAACATAAAACAAGCCCCTACCTTTTGGTCGGGGCTTTCTTATTTGTTCTCAATAAGTGCTTCTTGAACGCTACTGCGTTTGCTCTATTACTGAGACTGAGAGCTTAATAAAACTGATAATTTGTTGAAGCTGATAGATTACTGAGTTTGCCCGTTTACGTCGCAATCCCAATAAGAAGGTGAACCATAATATTGAACAAAGTAATCGATAAATACGCGCACCTTTGGTGCAAGTAACTGAGCACTCGGGTATACCGCCCAGATAGCCGCCTCATCCTTTAAAGGGTAATCCGGCAACACCTCAACCAGCGAACCTTCCGCGAGCTGCTTGTATGCTATCCAACTCGCGCACATGGCAATGCCCAAGCCATCGACACATACATCCCTTACCGCTTCACCGTGATCGACGCGGATAGCACCTAGGCTCTCTTCGAGTTTTCCGATATGAATACTGGCTACCGGAGGTGACAACCCAAGCTCTTGTCCTGCTTGACCTATATTGTGCGTAGACGCGAGTCGCACAAACAATTTTAGATGTTCAATGTTCATCAATAATGGCTAGCCTGCGCTGAGTACACGCTGCTTATTGGCCGCAGCGGCACGGGGAATAATGTGAGTTTTAATATAGGCATTAAGCTTAAACCATGCAAAAGCGCCCGCTAAAACATTGGCGACTGTCGCCGCAATAACCGCGTTGATCATGTCTCCGGTTATCGAGCCAAGCCATAAAGCGGGAATGTAGAAAACAAACAAGCGTAAGAAAGAGACATTCAAAGCTTTGCGAGGCACACCCAAGGCATTAAAGACCGAAGCAACCAACATGCACAGCCCAAGCGGCCCATAGCTGAACGGTATAAATAACAAGGTCACTTCAAACCAGCTGCGTATGCTTTGTTCTTCCGAGATAACAGGAATAATCCAGCCACTAAACAGCGCCAGCAATGCTGCCATCACGGTGTGAAAAACCAATAAGAACTTCGCTGTTGTATTCAATAGCTCAGGGATTTTGCATCGCTGCTGCGCCCCTAGGTAACGACCAATCATAGGCGGGATAGACATGGTCAGAGCAAGAGAAAACACCAGCATAAAACTTTCAACACGGGCGAGTAAGCTCCAAAAAGCCATCTCATCGGTTCCGATTCTCGCAATCAATAGCATTGAGAAGAACGCGCTGACCGCAGGTAATATCTGATTCGCAGTGGTTGGCATTACCGTCTTGAATAACTCAAAACTGTAGCCTTTGATTCGGTTACTGCACGCGCCATTGAAGCCAAACCAACCTTTGCCGCGAGACTTGATTAGCATGTAGATTGCGCCGAAAGCGTAGCCAATGCTCGATGCGATCGCCGCCCCTGCGATGCCCATATCCAATCCAAAGATCAGAATAGGGTCGAGAATTAGGTTAATCACGCTAGCAGCCAAGAACATGCTTCCGGTTGTTTTGGTATCGCCATTGGCACGATAAACGCAGGTGGCCAGATAAAGCACCGCCACCATCAATGTACTGAACAACCACAGTGGCCAGTACACATTAAAAATAGACAGCATGGATTGGTATTGAGCGTCAGAGACATCATTCACAAACGACGCAAAAACAGAATCGCTAAAAACAATCAGCCCTATGCAGATCAAAGCAATCACCAACACTCCAAATCCAACCGACAGCGTCGCAATTGAAGTAGATTTACGTTGCTCTTTTGCCCCTACCGCTTGAGAAATAATGGACGTTGCCGCCACACCGATGCCCACTTGAACCCCGGTAAACGCTGCTTGAAATGGCAAGGTGATACCGTGAACCGCCAATTCATTCACCCCTAGCTGACCAATAAAGATCGAATCGACCAATTGAACCATCATGATCGCAAACACACCCAGCGTCAGTGGCAGCGTTTTCTCAATAATGGTTTTCAAAGTCGCGGATCTCATCTGCATAAGTCGGTTCACTCTTGTCTGTACCTTGGGGCTAATTACCTAGTTGAGCAGTATACGAAGCTAAATGAAAAGGATAAGAGCGCCAGACAAGGAATGAGTTTTTAGATTTCGTTGACAATCGAATTAGCAAGATACCTTCAACGTTAAAATATCCATCTAAGACACTGAATAAATTGAAATTATCAAACGCGCCAACACTCTTAATAATTCGTTAATAGTGTTTCGTTTAATGGTTAATTGTTGGTTCGAACATTTCTCGCTAGCCTGAATTTAGGTCGCATTCACACTGAATAGGCTGAAATGAAATCTCTCAGAAGGAATATGGAAATGGTATATCAAGGTTATACAACGTTTAAAGCTCAAGCCGAGGATGGAATTCTTACCGTCACTTTTGACTTCGGTACTGTGAATGTTCAAGGGCAAGAGACTTTGATGCTGACGAAGCCGAAGCACTCAAAGCGAAAGCTTATTGGTTGTATCAAGCTACGAGCAAAACCCCTGCGGTTAAGCGCTTCCAAATTGCCGATGAGCAAGGCCTAGAGCACGATATGGAAAACCAACGTAACTGGGAAACTCTGGTTATGAACGTTCAAGACATCAAATAACTCGGTCACTTCTCTTAACATCAAATAACTCGGTCACTTCTCTTAATTTGGGTCAGTCACAAACTGACCCATTGTCTTACTTAATCGTTAAACGCCAACGGTTAACCACCAAGTGTTAAAATGGTCATTATTTGCCCCATAGACTCACATTTGAGTCTTCAGCTTGTGAGCCAAATGCAACTATGTGTCATTAATCTTTGTTATAACGTTGTTCAAACTATTTTTTGAAGGACGGAATATGCAAAAAATAATTCTGATCACAGGTGCCACGGATGGCATTGGTTTAGAGACCGCAAAAGCACTAACGCAGCAAGGGCACCATGTTCTAATTCATGGCCGCAACCCAGCTAAGGTCAATAAAGTCGTGACCGCTCTGTCTCGCCTGTCTAAGAATGCAATCATCGAAAGCTACATCGCAGACCTATCGACGCTCTCTGAAGTTGAGGCGCTCGCAACCCAAATCAAAAGCGATCACAAACGACTCGATATACTCATTAACAACGCAGGTGTGTATAAGGTGTCGGACATCACCACTCCAGACAATCTTGATGTGCGTTTTGTCGTAAACACCATTGCGCCGTATCTACTGACAAAAAAGCTGCTTCCTCTTTTTGATGCGACAGGTCGTATCGTCAATCTATCTTCAGCAGCCCAAGCCCCCGTAGATTTAGATGCATTAATCAGCCCGAATGCGGGTGAACTTGATGGTCCGGTTTACGCGCAAAGTAAACTGGCGCTAACGATGTGGTCCATCGAATTAGCCAATACTCTTTTAGACAAGGGCACCGCAATTATCCCTGTAAACCCAGCCTCTTTCCTTGGCAGTAAATTGGTGAAAGATGCTTATGGCGTTGATGGAAACGATCTGGCGATTGGAGCCGATATTCTTTGTCGTGCTGCTCTCAGTGATGAGTTTGCCAACGCTTCCGGTAAATATTTTGATAATGATTCTGGGTTGTTCAAAGACCCGCACGCCGACGCATTAGACAACACTAAGAACCACAAGCTGGTGACAGTGCTTGATCAATTACTCGAAGAAAAGCTGTGCGTTGCGCATTGATCATTCATTAGTAAAGAACGACCACTAACACTCCCCCCACCACCACACACACAATCCAAGCCGCAGTTCTATCTATACAGACAAAGAACTGCGCGCTCTTTCGATTATTAAAATTTCTTTAATACTGATTCCCCGCTTTGCCCAATTATCACCCAAGATGCAGATTGCTAAACTTGCCCTCGTCGAAACAACACAGGCTACGGCTGAGGAGCATTTATGCGTTTTGAAGGTAAAGTTTATCGTCCTTGGATGGAAGCAGAGAGCGTACTCATCCAGACAACATTGGGGTGCAGTAATAACCAATGTACCTTCTGCACGATGTTTGATGATAAGCGTTTCAAAGTAAGAGACATCAAAGACATCTTTGAAGATATTGACGCGGCGAGAAAGATCTACTCGCATGTAGAGTCTATCTTTTTAGTCGATGGTAACGTGATGGCGATTAGAACCGAGATGCTGATTTCGATTCTGGATTACATCAAGATCACCTTCCCAGAGATCAAGAACATTTCTCTGTATTCAGGGTTCAATGACTTCCGTCGTAAGAGCTTGTCTGAACTGAAAGAGATTAAGTCGGCAGGTTTAAGCATGGCCTATTCAGGCTTGGAGTCAGGTGACCCAATTTTGCTTGAACGCATTCAAAAGCGCATGACGCGTGAGCATGCGATTGAAGGAATGAACCTAGCCCGTGAAGCAGACATCAAGGTGCTGGCTTCATTTATCTTTGGCCTTGGCGGCAAAGAGCGTTCTATAGAGCATGCGATTAATACCACCAGCTTGTTGAACATCATGCAGCCGGATGCGATTGCACCAATGGCTTTAGCCGTGCAACCGGGATCGGTATTGGAAAAAGAAGTAAACCGTGGCGAGTTTGTTTTACCAACGCCATTGCAGATTCTGGAAGAAGAAAAATACTTGCTCGAAAACCTAGAAGATTTCGATTGCTACTACTGGGGTGACCACGGCAATAACATCTCACCAATGCGTGGCATGTTGCCTCAGGCTCGTAAGCCGTTTCTTGATAAGATAAATCAAGACATCGCGCATAACCCAATCACTAAGCAAAACGTCATTAAAACCTTTGCTTGGTAACGAGTAACCTCTACATCGTTTGAAGCAGCCACAAAAAGGGCCAGTGTCAGCTGGCCCTTTCATTTTCTAGTTATGTCGCTCTCTATCGAACTATCTGGAGCCGACCGCTCGGACTAATTCTGCGATTCCATCCCAATCACCCTTGTCCATTTTGTCTGTCGGTACCATCCAAGTTCCACCGCAGGCAACGACTGATTTCAGTGCTAAGTAAGACTCAACGTTCGCTGGGCTTACACCGCCTGTAGGCATAAAGTTAACCGGGTAAACAGCCGTCAACGCTTTCAACATTGCGACACCGCCAGATGGCTCGGCAGGGAAGAACTTTAGTGTCTTAAGCCCCATTTCCATTGCTTGTTCAACCAAGCTTGGGTTACTCACTCCAGGAACAATCGTAACCCCTCTTTGCTGACAGTATTTGACTGTGGTTGGATTCAAACCTGGGCTGACAATGAAATCAACACCCGCATTAATGGCAGTATCCACCTGCTCTGTAGTCAGCACAGTACCTGCGCCAATCAGTAACTCAGGGTAAGCTTCACGCATCAAACGAATCGACTCAGCTGCCGCTTCTGTACGAAATGTCACTTCAGCACAAGGCAAGCCATTTTCAACCAGTACTTTCGCAAGCGGCACAGCCTGAGCAACGTCATTAATGGCGATCACCGGAACGATGCGAATATCTCTGAGTCGCTGTTCAATTGTTTTCATTGTTCATTTCTCTCATTATCAAACAGACAAATTAAGCCAAGTCGCTGCCGTTGCTTGCGATCACTTTTTTGTACCAGTGGAATGACTTTTTAGGAATACGATTTAACGTACCATTGCCTAGGTTGTCTCTGTCCACGTAGATAAACCCATAGCGCTTGCTCATCTCTCCGGTCGACGCCGCAACAAGATCGATACAACCCCAAGGTGTGTAACCCATCAATGGTACACCGTCTTCCATTGCTTCATGCATCGCAACAATGTGCTGACGAAGGTAATCAATGCGGTAATCATCGTTCACTTCTCCATTGTCATCCAAGGTATCACGAGCACCTAAGCCATTTTCTACCAAGAAAAGTGGTTTCTGGTAACGGTCATAGAGTGTGTTCATCGTAATTCGAAGACCTGTAGGGTCAATGACCCAGCCCCAATCACTTGCTGGAAGATGAGGGTTTTTGATGGACTTAACGACGTTCGCTGCACTCGTATTTCCTGCATTCATATCAGCGGAAGCACAGCGTGAAGCGTAATAACTGAAAGAAATGAAATCGACAGTATTTTTCAGAATCTCGAAATCTTCTTCTTGTGTTTCAAGCACCACACCTTTGTTATCAAACACTTTTTGAGCATAAGATGGGTAGTAACCACGCGATTGAACATCGATAAAGAACAGGTTCTCGCGGTCTTTTTCCATAGCCATCAGCACATCTTCTGGCTTACATGAATATGGATAGAAGTTACCGCCCGCCAGCATACAACCCACTTGGTTTTGCTCATCAACTTCATGGGCAATCTTGGTTACCAAAGCGCTTGCTACTAGCTCATGGTGAGCTGCTTGGTACTTCACTTGATCGTGATTTTCGCCTTCCTGAAACAACAATCCAGCACCAGAAAACGGGCTCGCTAGTAAAATATTGATTTCGTTGAAAGTTAACCAGTATTTCACCAAGCCTTTGTAGTTTTCGAAACAGGTTCTCGCGTAACGGCTAAAGAACTCAATCATCTTACGATTACGCCACGAACCATACTCGTTGACCAAGTGCATAGGCACATCGAAATGGCACAAGGTAACGAGCGGCTCAATACCGTATTTCTTACACTCTTCAAAAACATCACGGTAAAAATCTAAGCCAGCTTGGTTCGGCTCTAGCTCGTCACCTTTTGGAAAGATTCGGCTCCAAGCGATGGATACGCGGAAGACTTTAAATCCCATCTCTGCCAGCAAGGCGATGTCTTCTTTGTAACGGTGATAAAAGTCTATCGCGTTATGGCTTGGGTAGAACTCGTCTTCGCTGAGCGTCACCTTATCAACCTGACCAAGCTTAATTGGCATGCGGTTCTCACCATAAGGGATCATATCTACGGTTGTTAGGCCTTTACCACCCGCTAAGTGAGCACCTTCAGACTGGTTTGCAGCAATAGCGCCGCCCCATAAGAAATCTTCGGGAAATTGAATGTTTGACATCGAATACCTCGGAAACAATAAAAGTCACCTTACGCTGAAGTAAGGTGACTGAATAAATTAATCAATTCTAATTAAGACGCGGACACTACTGTCGGCTTGTCTTCTGCCTTACCAGCTTCTTTGTTTGCTGACTCTGAAGTTGCTTTCTCATCGGCATCATCTTCTGGAACATCTTCAAAGCCTAAAACTAGGGTTAGAACAAATGACAGAACAATAGACAATGCGATCAGACCGAACACCCAAACGATACTCATTGGGTCATTCACATCGAAGAACTGAACACTCGTAAACAAGCTTGGTGCTGCCATCGAGTGACTCGCAAGGCCACCCATGCCCGCTAATGCACCTACGATAAAACCAGTAATCATTGTTGCGATAAGTGGACGTTTCAGACGAACAAGCACGCCGTACAATGCAGGCTCAGAGATACCGGCGAAGATAGCTGAAGCACCTGCGGCTAATGATGTCTGCTTTAGTGCGCTGTTTTTGGTTTTGTAAGCAACAGCCAGACACGCACCACCCATACCGAGGTTGGCACCGATTTCTGAAGGCATAACCATACCTTCACGACCCGTCTCAGCAATGGTTTGAATAATCGTTGGAGTAAATACACGGTGCATACCAGTAAGAACAAGTAGAGGCCACAGTGCGCCCATGATAGCAACCGACAACCAACCTAATGTGTCATGAATTGTGTAAACAAGCGCTGAAAGTGCAGTACCAACCCAAATACCAAATGGACCGATAAGTACGATAGCAACCGGAGCTGCAATCAATACGATAAGCATAGGTTTCAGGAAGTTTTTAGTCACAGCAGGGGTAATGCTATCTACCCAACGTTCTATGTAAGAAAGAGCCCAAGTCATCACAAGTACAGGAATAACCGTGTAGGTATATTTCACTGACGTGATTGGGATACCGAAGAAATCAACGTGCTTGCCTTCTGCTGCTTGCGCCATCAATTCCATAAAGTTCGGGTGGATTAAGACACCGGCAATCGCAATGGAAAGAGACATATTGGTCTTGAATTTGATCGATGCGGAAGCGGCAACCATAACCGGTAGGAAGAAGAAGGCGCCATCGCCAATCGCTTTCAAGATAATCAAGGTAGGTGCATTTGGCTCAACCCAGCCCAGCATCTCAAGTACCATGGCGAGCAGTTTGACCATTGAAGCGCCAATGATTGCTGGGATAAGAGGCGACATGGTACCAACCAGTGCGTCCAACATTTTCGCACCAATTGACTTAGCCGTTAGCTTCTCTTTTTTAGCAGGAACCTCTGACTCAGATACAGTGGATAGCTCACAAAGCGCCATCACTTCTTTGTATGCATACGATACCTCGTTACCAATGATAACTTGTACTTTGTCTCCATTATCAACAACACCCATCACACCTTTCAGTGCTTTTAGCTTGTTAATATCGACGCCATCTTGGCTGTGTAAAACGAATCGTAGTCGAGTCATACAGTGTGTTAGGGCAGCCACATTTGTCTTGCCCCCAAGATGCTCAACAACAGATTTCGCAATTGCGCGGTAATCGTTGGCCATTTTATCCCCCAAAGATCTCTTTCCAGTGATTTTTAAACGCGAATATAGTGAGATGTGACTAATTTTCCGTCAGTAGGATGCAAAAACAATCACAATTGTTGTGAATTGTTGTGAATTGTTGTTTTGTGTCCTTCATCACACTTCCTTAAGTTACCGGTAACATGTTACCGGTAACGATTATAAGATAAAGCCATATTTACAAGCGATGTTCAAAATTGAGATCACGCGCAAATTTGTTAAGAGGATTGAGTTATGGCTGGTAGTAGTGTCATCGTCATGGGTGTCAGTGCTTGTGGGAAAAGCACGATAGGCGAGCAGTTGGCAAAAAAACTTGGGCGTAAGTTCATTGATGGTGACGACCTTCATCCTCGAGCAAACATTCAAAAAATGGCGTCAGGCCAACCTCTTAATGATGATGATCGCATTCCATGGCTGGAACGCGTTCGTGATGCAGCGTACAGCCTAGAAAGTAAAAATGAGCACGGCATTATTGTGTGTTCTGCGTTGAAGAAGAAGTACCGCGACCAAATTCGCGAAGGGAACAAAAACCTCACCTTTCTCTTTTTAGATGGCAACATTGACCTGATCTTGCATCGAATGCGTCAGCGCCAAGGCCACTTCATGAAAGAGAACATGATTAAAAGCCAGTTCGAAACATTAGAAAGACCCGATCACGAGCCAGATACGGTTGTCATCAGCATTGATGGCGATATTGATGACGTTGTGGACTGTGCTGCCATTGTGCTTTCAATGACTGATGAGGCAGAAACAGCATGACCCTTCCAACCATCCAAGCGGTGACTCAACGATTAATTGAACGAAGCAAAGAGACTCATGAAGCGTTTCTAAACCGAACCCAACACCAAGCCTCTGCTGGCAAAGGTGGTAAAGGGCTTTCTTGCGGCAACTTGGCTCATGCTGTCGCAGCTTCTTGCTCCGATGAGAAACGCTCGATTCTTGATCTCACTAAATCCAATGTGGCGTTAATCAGCTCTTACAACGATATGTTAAGCGCTCACCAGCCGTATCAACACTATCCAGATCAGATCAAAAAGGCGTTAGCTAAGTTCGGCCACACCTCTCAAGTAGCGGGCTGTGTTCCCGCGATGTGCGATGGGGTAACTCAAGGCCAACCAGGCATGGATATGTCTTTGTTTTCAAGGGACTTGATTGCTCAATCGACCGTTCTTTCACTGAGTCACAACGTGTTTGATTCAACCCTATTACTTGGTATTTGCGACAAGATAGCTCCAGGACAACTGATGGGCGCGCTCTCTTTTGCACATCTACCCACCGCTTTTGTTCCGGCGGGCTTGATGGCAACGGGCATCAGCAATGATGAGAAAGTACATATTCGCCAAGAATACGCGGCTGGTAAGGTAGGAAAAAGTGCCTTACTGGATATGGAGTGCAACGCTTATCACTCAGCGGGCACCTGCACTTTTTACGGCACAGCCAATACCAATCAGCTGGTATTTGAAGCGATGGGGCTGATGCTTCCGGGCTCAGCGTTTATTCACCCTGACTCTGAATTGCGCGCATCACTCACTCAGCATGCCGCCATTGAAATTGCTTCAATGACACCACAAGCCGCAAACTTCCGCCCACTTTCTGAAGTCTTTACCGCTAAAAGCTTAATCAATGGCATTGTTGCCCTACTCGCATCAGGTGGCAGCACTAACCACAGCATTCACATGGTCGCAGTAGCACGCGCAGCAGGATTTATTCTGACTTGGCAAGACATCAGCGATCTATCCGATGTAGTGCCTTTACTTGCTCGAGTTTATCCCAACGGTCCAGCAGATATGAATGCGTTCCAAACGGCAGGCGGAGTTCCCGCGCTGCTACGCCGTTTAGATCAAGCCAACTTACTGCACCGAGATGTCACACCTACCTTTGGCTCGTTTGAAGATCAAATGAGTATTCCAGAGCTTGAAAATGGAAAGCTAACGTGGAAAAAGTGCAAACAGTCGGCAGATGCAGAGGTAATTGCAGGCCAAGAACAGGTATTCCAAAGCACAGGCGGAACGCGAGTCCTTTCAGGGAACCTTGGCAACGCAGTGATTAAAGTGTCAGCGGTTGCAGAAGAGCAACGTGTAATAGAAGCACCCGCGGCAGTTTTTGATTGCCAACATAAGGTAGAAGCTGCGTATCAACGAGGTGAGCTCAACAAAGATTGCATTGTTGTGGTGATAAATAATGGACCAGCTGCGAACGGTATGCCTGAACTGCACAAGCTTATGCCGATTCTAGGTAATGTTCAGAAACAAGGGTTTAAAGTGGCTCTGGTTACTGATGGGCGCCTTTCTGGAGCCTCAGGAAAGATCCCATCCGCGATTCATGTCTCACCAGAGGCCATTCGAGGAGGAACTATTGGGCTTGTTCGCGAAGGCGATATCCTGCGCTTAGATTGCGCGAGTGGCGAACTCAATAACCTCAACGACATGCAGTCTCGCCAAGCGAAGGTGTTTGAGGTAGACGCTAACCAGCAAACCATGGGGCGCAACCTATTTAGCGTGATGCGCCAAAGCGTTTCGAGTGCAGAACAAGGGGCGAGTTTTATCGTCTAACTGTGTCATCGCTTAAATGTAAAAGCAAAAGGGGCATCATTTCGATGCCCCTTTCAGTTTCCACGATACTTGGTTAAACGCTTTCGCCATCCGTGATGCGATAGCCCATATCCACTACCGTTTCCGTGACTGGCTCACCTTTCAATCGGGCAAGCAGTAGCTCGGCACTTTTCTTACCTATTTCATAACGTGGCGTATCCACGCTAGTCAGTTTTGGGCGTATGGTTTGACCGATATCTAACGCGTTATAGCCCACCACAGATAGCTGTTGCGGCACTTGGATTCCACGTTGCTGGGCAATGAGCAAGGTACCTATCGCGATGTCATCATTGGTGCAGAACACGCCATCTAGATCTGGGTAATCCGCAAGAGCGCGATCAAGCAGATCTTCAGCCAAAGAGAAGTTAGAGTGCTGTTCAGTCAACACGTGTTTAGGCTCTAATCCAGCCTCATACATCGCTTTGTCATAGCCTTGCAAACGCAACTTGGTTCGCGCATCCAATCGAGCGCCAAAGTAAGCAATAGAGCGTTTACCAGCTTCAATCATTCGCTTCACGACATGGTAAGAAGCATCAATATGGTCCAAGCCAACAACCATATCGATCGGATTGGTTGGGAGTTCCATCGTTTCAACAACAGAAACACCTGAATTCTTGATCATCTGTAACGTGCGGGGGGTGTGGTGGCTTTCCGTCAATATCAACCCATCAACTTGATACGAAAGCAGAGAAGCAATCTTTTCCTCTTCTTCCACAGCATCATAGCTAAAGTGAGCAAGCAACGTCTCGTAGCCATTCTCTTTAGTAACCGTTTCGATACCTTGAACAAACGCGGCAAAGATTTGGTTTGATAACGAAGGGAGCAAGATACCGATCGCTTTACTCGACGATTTAGAGAGCATAGCTGGCGCTTTGTTTTCGATGTATCCCATCTCTTCAATAACCGCTGCAATTTTAACGCGAGTTTTGGCTGCGACTGAATCGGGATTGCGCATGTAACGAGAGACGGTCATCTTTGTGACCCCCACTTTGTCTGCAACATCTTGAAGTGTGGTTCGAGTTTTCTTCTGCTGTTCTGTCATAACTATTTGAACTCTTTATTATGTTACAAGTAACATTATAAAGTTCTCACCGCCTCAAGTTCAACCCATTCGTTCTCATCGACACATAGTATTGAAATCGTTCTACCATCGGCAAATTAGTTTGGCGTTAACGAAAGGTTGGTATCACGCATGCTTGATGAAAGCTTGGCTTAACTGCTGAAAGAGTGAGTCTACGTTGGGTAGAGTTGTCAGATGTGCGGACAACGGAGTATGAACTTGCGCGTCCACCACGGTTGGATTGCCACAAACTTGATTATAAAAATTTACGGGTGCAACGATGTTCTCTAGGTCGACATCCAACAAGATACAAGCTTGCGAAAGTACGATTTGGCCGCCCCCTTGTTTAAGCAAAACACGCTGCGCCGTGCCCACTATTTTTTGTTTATTGATATTGAGGTTGTAGTCACCATCACAATAAGAACCGGGAGTCGCGTGTACATCCACATCGATGCCCAGTTCTTTAAAAAACAGGGTTAAGACATTGCACAGATGTAGATACGCTTTTTGGATGTTGTAGGCTTCATCACGAGGCCAATGGTAAATGTGCGATAAGTTAATGATCCCCGGCAGTTGGGGAACGGGAGCGCCGCCTGTTTTACGTGAGGTGAGTTGCCAACCTTGTGCCGCGAGTTGTTTTCTAGACTCTACGGTCACAGGCCACTTTTTACCTGCGGGCAAAACAAGTGTCGGCGCTTTTGCTTGCCACAACATTAAGGCTTGCCCAATCTCACCCGCCTGAATTTGCTGCAATAATTCAGCTTCTTTTTCAAACGCACGATCAACATCAATGTGCGGGTAACGTACGAGTTTATTGGTTAACTTCAATGCACTTTCCTCTACAGATTGTGGTGACCTATCATTTAACGTTCTGCAATGGTTGATGAGATATGGGACTATGTGCGATGAAACATAGCACCAAAAGTTAGTTATTGGCGCCATAGTAGCTTGTCAGTTGCCCATCTCAAAGGTGAGTGCTAACATTTGTACACACACCAATAAAGGAATACATCATGGACACTAGAATTCAATTTCGTGTTGATGAAGAAACAAAACGCCTAGCTCAACAGATGGCTGAGAGCCAAGGTCGCACACTGAGTGGTGCTTGCCGTGAGCTTACTGAGCAACTCGCTGAGCAACAAAGACAGACATTATCTCACGATGCATGGCTAACTGAACAAGTAAACCTAGCATTTGAGAAGTTTGACTCAGGAGAATCCGTTTTCGTTGAACACCAAACTGCTAAATCTCGAATGGAAGAACGCAAAGCCAGAATACGTAATCGAGGTAAGCAATGATTTTATGGGAAGAAGAATCACTCAATGATCGTGAAAGGATCTTTGAGTTTATCTATGACTTCAACCCTGATGCGGCAGAAAACGCTGACAACCTCATTGAAACAAAAGTAGAAAACTTGCTTGAGCAGCCTCTAATGGGTGTACAGAGAGACGGCATTCGTGGGCAATTACTTATAATTCCTGAGATTTCAATGATCGTCTCCTATTGGATCGAAGGCGACATTATCCGAATTATGCGCGTACTCCACCAGAAACAAAAGTTCCCAATGGATTGATTACTTCCTCTGGGCAACTAGCCCAATTAAGGGGTGAACAACGCCTCCACCCAACCTAAAGCATTGTGCCATAAACACTAAATTTGAAGTAGAAGAAAAATGCCAAGCGTTGTGAATCACTCTTAAATTGCTTGTTATAACACAATTGCTACACGTCACTTTCCGTTAGTATCTGACGACAATTTCGTACTGTGAGGACGCGAATTTCATGGCTAAGGCTATATATGATGCGATAGTGACCAAACAAAATTTCACGGTAATTGGTATGAGGCAGCTCAGGAACCATTCGCCCCATGTCAGGCATACTTGAGAGTAAATCAGTTTTATCAAAAACCTCATTAACCCAGTTTTCTGCCGCCACTGGATTATCCAGTGAAATAAACTCGGCTGCATCACCTAACTTTTGTAATGCTAGTGGTGACCAGACTACTTTCATTTCTTAATGCGCCCCAATACTTGAGCACGAGCGTCTTCATTGGAAACACCTAAACCTGAAGCTAATTGTGCTTCAGCAGTACGCATTTCTTCCAGTAACTCGATCTTCTCTTGCATTGCTTCATATTCTGCAACATCAAGGACAACCGCAACACCCTTACCACGTTGTGTGATAACTAGTGGTCTGCGAGTTTCGTTAATCTGTTTAATAAATGACGTCACGCCAGCACGAAATTCAGACAAAGGCTGAATATCTTGATCAAAATGGATGCGGCTCATGTTGAACTCCCTATGGTACAATTTAATGTACAAATAATAGTTCAAATAGCAATTTTGAGCAATAGCCTGATTTTGTGTTATAGCCCTGTTAAGGTGTGAGCAACGCAATACCGATGCTACCGTATACCGCCTTAAACACTGAACGCAACGCATAATAAAAATGCCACGCGTTGCGAATCACTCTTAAACAGTTTGTATGGATAATAAGCGCTCCAATCGGGTAATGTGAGACCCAGGCTTTAGCTGCAACTAAAGCTTTCTATGTAGCAGTTCGTTTAAACGCTGGCTCCTCTATCGAGAGACCGATAACAAACATGAACGCTACATAGGACTTCAAGCATAAACCTCGAATAGTCGACTGGGTCTCGAACCCGCATTACGCAAGCATGAGTTAGCTTATTATGAATAC